>JBJEMB010000262.1:0-26120 GCA_051879455.1 Lachnospiraceae bacterium | reverse complement strand
AGGAATCCTGAATAACACCGATGATAAATCCAACACCTACAACCTGCATAGCAATTTCTGACGGAATTCCAAACAGTCCACATGCCATTGGGATAAGTAACAGGGAACCGCCGGCAACACCGGAAGCACCAGCGGCACTAAGTGCTGCAAGTACACAGAGAACAAGAGCAGTTCCGAAATCTACGCTGATTCCTACTGTGTAAGCTGCTGACAGGGACATTACAGAGATTGTAATGGCTGCACCTGCCATGTTGATTGTAGCTCCAAGAGGAATAGAGATAGAATACTGTTCTTCATCAAGTCCCAAATCTTCACAAAGTTCCATGTTTACAGGAATGTTAGCAGCGGAACTACGTGTAAAGAATGCAGTGATAAAGCTTCTTGACAGACATTTGAATACGAGTGGATACGGATTCTTTCTGATGCAGAGGAATACGATGAGCGGGTTCATAACAAGTGCTACAAATGCCATACTTCCTACTAATACAAGAATCAGTCTTCCGTAAGATAACAAAGCGCTGAGTCCGGATTCGGAGATAACATTGAAGATCAATCCCATGATACCAAAAGGAGCACAACTGATGACCCATTTTACACCAGTAGAAATTGCATCAGAGAAATCATCCAGTGCTTTCTTTGTTGTATCGGAAGCACCTTTCAGAGCAATACCAAAGATACATGCCCATGCAAGGATACCAATGTAATTTGCGTTAACAATAGAAGCTACCGGGTTAGATACAACGTTCATCAACAGGTTCTTTAATACTTCTCCTACGCCACTCGGAGGAGCCATATCTTCTCCGGCTGCTTCAGCCAGTGTAAGTGTTACAGGGAACAGTTTACATGCTGCTACAGATACGAGTGCAGAGCATAAATTTCCTACCATATAGAGCATAACGATAAATCCCATGTTTGTTTTCTGACCTTCGCCCATGTGAGACAAAGCGCTCATTACAAGGAAGAATACCAGAAGTGGTGCGATTGCTTTTAATGCTCCTACAAATAGATCCCCAAGAAGTGAAATGACTGTTACCTGAGGAATTACCAATCCGAGGATAATACCGATGATAAGACCACAGATAATTCTCAGTACGAGACTGATACTGTTCCATTTTTGAATTAGATTTTTCATGTTTTTTTCGCAGATATTATGTATTGATAATATATCTGCTTCCCTCTCTTTCTTTTGTTTTTCCCTTTCGATTGACATATAAACTAAGAAGATACCAAAACTTAATTTCACGCACGATATGTCAAAGAGCCCGTTAACAATTATATTAAATAATAGACTGTTTGTAAACAATTAATTGTGAATATTGTAGAAAAGAATTAAAAAGTGCGTTAAAAAAATGACATGATTGACAAAAAAATGAGAAAAATTGTATGACGTGTTATTGTACATGCACAGAATGAGTGTTATAATTACATAAGTCACATAGAAACATCGTCAGGGGAGACGGTAGAAATTGGAGGTTTATTGAAGTGAGCGTAAAAAATGATGGAATGATGTGGGCTCTTGTTAAAGAAAAACCAGAGGAAGGTTTGTGGATGAAGCGTGTGCCGATTCCGGAGGTGGGACCTAATGATGTGAAGATTAAGATTCACAAGACAGCAATCTGCGGAACAGATGTACATATTTATCAGTGGAATGACTGGGCACAGCATACGATTCCGGTAGGACTTACGGCAGGTCATGAATATGTTGGAGAAGTTGTTGAAGTAGGTGCCGGTGTTCAGGGATTTAAGATTGGTGATCTTGTATCCGGTGAAGGACATATCACTTGTGGAAAATGTCGTAACTGTCTGGAAGGACATAAGGAGAACTGTAAAGATGCAAAGGGTGTAGGAGTTAATCGCAATGGCGCATTTGCAGAATATCTTGTTATCCCGTCATCTAATGTATGGCCTTGTAATCCAAACATTCCGGAAGAGATGTATGCAATTTTTGATCCATTTGGAAATGCAACACATACAGCACTTTCCTATGATGTATTGGGCGAGGATGTATTGATTGCAGGTGCCGGACCGATTGGATGTATGGCAGCAGCAATTGTGAAGTTTTCAGGAGCAAGACATGTTGTTGTTACAGATATGAATCCATATCGTCTTGAACTTGCAAAAAAACTTGGAGCAACAAGAACTGTTAACTTAAAAGAGGAGAAGCTTCCGGAAGTTATGAAAGAGATTGGTATGACGGAAGGATTTGATGTGGGACTCGAGATGTCTGGTTCACAGATCGCCCTTCATGACATGATTCACAATATGAAGCATGGCGGAAACATTGCTCTTTTAGGACTTCAAAGAACAGATGCGAAGGTTGACCTTGAAACAGTAATCTTTAATGGATTAAATCTTCGTGGTATTTATGGTAGAAAAGTATGGGATACATGGTACAAAATGTCCACAATGATCCAGGCTGGTCTTGATATTTCAGAGATCATTACACATCATTTTGATATCAAAGATTATGAAAAAGGATTTGAGGCAATGATCTCAGGTCAGTCCGGAAAAGTAATCCTTGACTGGGCACATGTTAATGATTAGTAGGATCATTTTTTAAACAGATATTTAAAATCAAGAAGAGTAGAGAGGAAAACTGAAAATGGCACGTAAAAACGATATTTTAAGCATCTATACAAAAGAAGTTGAGGGCATTAAAGAAGCTGGACTTTTTAAAGGAGAAGCTCCGTTTGTTTCCCCGCAGGGATCCAGAGTAAAGATGGAAGATGGAAGAGAGCTTCTGTGTATGTGTGCAAATAACTATCTTGGACTTGGAGACAATCCGAGACTGATCGAAGCTGCAAAGAAAACATATGATGAAAAAGGATATGGAGTTGCATCTGTACGTTTCATTTGCGGAACACAGGATATTCATAAAAAACTTGAGAAAAAGATTTCTGAATTTCTTGGAACAGATGACACCATTCTTTATTCTTCATGTTTTGATGCAAACGGCGGATTATTTGAGACAATCCTGACAGCAGAAGATGCTGTAATCAGCGATGAGCTCAACCATGCATCTATTATTGACGGTGTACGTCTCTGTAAAGCAAAACGTTTCCGTTATAAAAATAATAACATGGAAGATCTTGAAGCAAAATTAAAAGAGGCAGATGAAGCAGGAGCAAGAATTAAACTGATCGCTACAGATGGTGTATTTTCCATGGATGGTATTATCTGTAACCTGAAAGGAGTATGTGATCTGGCAGATAAATACAATGCACTGGTTATGGTAGATGATAGTCATGCTGTTGGATTTGTAGGAAAAACAGGACGTGGAACAGCAGAACACTGTGGTGTTGAAGGACGTGTAGATATCATTACAGGAACATTAGGAAAAGCTCTTGGAGGAGCTTCCGGCGGATATACATCAGGAAGAAAAGAAATTATTGATCTGCTTCGCCAGAGAAGCCGCCCGTATCTGTTCTCCAATTCACTTGCCCCGGCTATTGCAGGCGCAAGTATTGAGCTTTTCAATATGCTGGATGAAAGTACAGAACTTAGAGATCATCTTGAAGAAGTAACTTCATATTATAGAAAAGAGCTTGTTGACAATGGATTTGATATCATTCCTGGAACACACCCATGTGTACCGGTTATGCTTTATGATGAAAAGACGGCAGCAGAGTTCGCAAAACGAATGATGGATAAAGGAGTATATGTTGTAGCATTCTCCTATCCGGTTGTTCCGAAAGGAAAAGCAAGAATTCGTACTCAGGTATGTGCAAGCCATACAAAAGAAGATATTGATTTCATTGTTCAGTGCTTCAAAGAAGTAAGAGAAGAGATGGGATTAAAATAAACTAAAATTAGGACGTAGACTTTTAAGTCTACGTCCTAAAAAATGTGTTATACTACTTTCAGGAGGTAAAAGAAAATGGAAGCAAAAAATGTATGGAGAACTTATAATGGAGATCAACTTAACGAACTGAAAATAATCAGTGATGAGTACAAGAGATGTCTGGATCTGGGAAAGACCGAGCGGGAGTGTGTAGAACTTGCAAAGGAAAAACTTGAAAAAGCCGGATACCAGAGTCTGGAGGAAAAGAAAAAATCGAATGAAGTACTTAAAACCGGAGATAAAGTCTATGCAGTATGTATGGGCAAAAGTATTGTCGCTTTCAATATCGGAAGTGAACCACTGGAAAATGGTATGAATATTCTTGGGGCGCACATTGATTCTCCGCGTATCGATGTAAAGCAGAATCCGCTATATGAAACAGAAGGATTAGCATATCTTGATACTCATTATTATGGTGGTATCAAAAAATATCAGTGGTTGACGATTCCTTTGGCAATTCATGGAGTGATTGCGAAAAAGGATGGTACAGTAGTTGAAGTAAATATCGGAGAAAAAGAGGATGATCCGGTATTTATCGTTACAGATCTTCTGGTTCATCTTGCTGCACAGCAGATGGAGAAAAAGGCCAGTGCGATCATTGAAGGTGAAAAACTGGATCTTCTTATTGCCAGTCGCCCGATTGAGCAGAACGAAGAGCTTGACAAAGAGGAGAAAGAGACTGTAAAGGCAAATGTTCTTTCGATTTTAAGAGAGTACTATGGTGTAGAAGAGGAAGATTTTGTGTCTGCTGAGCTTGAGATTGTTCCGGCAGGAAGAGCACGTGACTGTGGTATTGACAGAAGCCTGATCATGGCATATGGACAAGACGACCGTGTCTGCGCATTTACATCACTTTTTGCAATGCTTGATGTGAAAGATGTAAGAAGAACGGCCTGCTGTATTCTGGTAGATAAAGAGGAAATCGGAAGTGTAGGAGCAACAGGTATGCATTCCAGATTTTTTGAAAATGTTGTTGCTGAACTTGTTGCTATGCAAGGAGGAGAGTCTGAATTGAAGGTAAGAAGAGCGCTTCAGAATTCAAAAATGCTTTCTTCCGACGTAAGTGCTGCCTATGATCCGATGTTCCCAGAGGCATTTGAAAAGCGCAGCTCGGCGTTTGCGGGATGTGGACTTGTGTTTAACAAATTTACAGGAGTAAAAGGAAAGAGCAGTTCAAATGATGCGAATGCTGAGTATCTGGCACAGCTTCGTCAGGCTATGGATAAAAAAGATGTAACGTACCAGTTTGCTGAGCTTGGGAAAGTTGATGTCGGCGGCGGTGGAACCATTGCATACATTATGGCAAACTATGGCATGGAAGTCATTGACAGCGGTGTTTCAGTCTTCTGTATGCATGCTCCTTGGGAGGTTACAAGTAAGGCAGATGTATATGAAGCATACAAAGGCTACAAAGCATTTTTGGATATTTAGCAAATATATGTCAAATTGCGAAAATAGGGCGAAACTTAAAGGGCAACTCTTGACGAATACTGGTAAAAACAGTAAAATATAGAATGCGACTTAGAAAATTATGTTTTAGGAGGTCATGACAATGGCAAAATGGGTTTACATGTTTACAGAAGGTAACGCAACCATGAGAAACCTTCTCGGTGGAAAAGGCGCAAACCTTGCTGAGATGACAAACTTGGGTCTTCCAGTACCACAGGGCTTTACAATCACAACAGAAGCTTGTACTCAGTATTATGAGGATGGAAGAAAGATTAACGATGAGATTATGGAACAGATCATGGAAGCTATCGTTAAGATGGAAGAAGTGACAGGTAAGAAATTTGGAGATAATGAGAATCCACTTCTCGTATCTGTACGTTCCGGTGCAAGAGCTTCTATGCCAGGTATGATGGATACAATCCTGAACCTTGGTCTTAACGAAGAAGTAGTAGAAGTTGTTGCTAAGAAGACAGGAAATGAGAGATGGGCTCGTGACTGCTACAGAAGATTCATCCAGATGTATTCTGATGTAGTTATGGAAGTAGGTAAGAAATATTTCGAAGAGCTGATTGATAAGATGAAAGCTGAGAGAGGCGTTACACAGGATGTTGATCTTACAGCAGAAGATTTAAAAGAGCTTGCAAATCAGTTCAAGGCTGAATACAAAGCTAAGATCGGTTCTGACTTCCCGGATGATCCAAAGGAACAGCTGATGGGAGCTATCAAAGCTGTATTCCGTTCATGGGACAACCCACGTGCTAATGTATATCGTCGTGACAATGATATTCCGTATTCATGGGGAACAGCTGTTAACGTACAGGAAATGGCATTTGGTAACTGGTCTGATGAGTCCGGTACAGGTGTTGCATTTACTCGTGACCCAGCTACAGGTGAGAAGAAGCTTATGGGTGAGTTCCTTATGAACGCTCAGGGTGAAGACGTAGTTGCTGGTGTTCGTACACCACAGCCGATTTCTGCATTGGCAGATGTTATGCCAGAAGTTTATGAGCAGTTTACAAAGGTATGTGCTACTCTTGAGAATCACTATAGAGATATGCAGGATATGGAGTTTACTATCCAGGATAGAAAGCTGTTTATGTTGCAGACACGTAATGGTAAGAGAACAGCTCAGGCTGCATTAAAGATTGCTTGTGACCTTGTTGATGAAGGTATGAGAACAGAAGAAGAAGCTGTTGCTATGATTGATCCTCGTAACCTTGATACACTTCTTCACCCACAGTTTGATGCTGCTGCACTGAAAGCTGCTACTCCAATGGGTAAAGGTCTTGGTGCTTCACCAGGAGCTGCTTGCGGTAAAGTTGTATTTACAGCAGATGATGCTGTAGAGTGGGCTGCAAGAGGAGAAAAAGTTGTTCTTGTTCGTCTTGAGACATCACCAGAAGATATCACAGGTATGAAGTCTGCACAGGGTATCCTGACAGTTCGTGGTGGTATGACATCACACGCTGCCGTTGTTGCTCGTGGTATGGGTACATGCTGTGTATCCGGATGTGGTGACATCGCTATGGATGAAGATAATAAGAAATTTACATTGGCAGGAAAAGAATTCCATGAGGGAGATCCAATCTCTATTGATGGTACAACAGGTAACATCTATGATGGAATCATTCCTACAGTTGATGCTACAATCGCTGGTGAGTTTGGAAGAATCATGGCATGGGCTGATAAGTTCAGAACTATGAAGGTTCGTACAAATGCAGATACACCGGCAGATGCTAAGAAAGCTCGTGAACTTGGTGCAGAAGGTATCGGTCTTTGCCGTACAGAGCACATGTTCTTTGAAGAAGACAGAATTGCTGCATTCCGTGAGATGATCTGTGCAGATACAGTTGAAGAAAGAGAAGCAGCACTTGAGAAGATCCTTCCATATCAGCAGGGAGACTTTGAAGCATTATATGAGGCACTGGAAGGTAATCCGGTTACTATCCGTTTCCTTGATCCACCGCTTCATGAATTTGTTCCTACAGAGGAAGAAGATATCAAGAAACTCGCAGATGCTCAGGGCAAATCTGTAGAAGATATTAAGACAATCATTGATGCGCTTCATGAGTTCAACCCAATGATGGGTCACCGTGGATGCCGTCTTGCAGTTACTTATCCAGAGATTGCTAAGATGCAGACAAAAGCTGTTATCCGCGCAGCAATCAATGTTCAGAAAGCACATGCTGACTGGACAGTAAAACCAGAGATTATGATTCCATTGGTTGGAGATATCAAAGAGCTGAAATATGTTAAGAAGGTAGTTGTTGAGACTGCTGACGCTGAGATCGCAGCAGCAGGAAGCAACCTTGAGTACGAAGTAGGTACAATGATCGAGATTCCAAGAGCTGCACTTACAGCTGATGAGATTGCAAAAGAAGCTGATTTCTTCTGCTTCGGTACAAACGACTTAACACAGATGACATACGGATTCTCTCGTGATGATGCTGGTAAATTCTTAGAAGCTTACTATGACGCTAAGATCTTCGAGAACGATCCATTCGCTAAGCTTGACCAGACAGGTGTTGGTAAATTAATGGAAATGGCTATCAAGTTAGGTAAGCCAGTTAATCCAAGCCTTCACATTGGTATCTGTGGAGAGCACGGTGGAGATCCATCTTCTGTAGAATTCTGCAACAAGATTGGTCTTGATTATGTATCATGCTCACCATTCCGTGTGCCGATCGCTAGACTGGCAGCAGCACAGGCAGCTATCGCTCAGAAATAATTGTTGAATAGATTTGTGATAATCTCTATAAACGTAGAAAGAGGAAGCTCAACGCTTCCTCTTTCTACGTTTATAACAAATGTTTTTTTCTGTAATCCCTTGGAGATGTTCCTACGATTTTCTTGAATTTGTTGCTAAAATAGCTTGTATTATTAAACCCGGTTTCCATACATATCTCAGAAATAGACTTGTTTGTATCCAACAATAGGTTGGCGGCTTGATGAATGCGATAATCGATCAGATAATCAATAGGGGACTGCTTTAAACATCTTTGGAAACAGCGGCAGCATTCGCTGATACTGATTGAAGAAGTTTCAGCAATATCTTCTAAAGAGATATCATCACTATAATGTTCGTGGATATAAGAAAGCATTACATGGATGCGTGAGTAATCCATATCACTGCTTTGGGGTGTTTGAGTAATTTGATCTTTTGTGAGTTTAATAAGTTGGAACCATATCTCTGTAATATAGTTTCTAATAAATATTTCATATCCAAATTCCTGTTTTTTAGACAAAAAAATAATATTACTGATACGTTCATAAACAAAGGTATGTATTGGAGAATTCATATCGATAATAATGGAAGGAATTTGTTTGCATTTTAACAGAGGGAACAGATATTTCTCATCAAATAACATGGAAATACTGCTTGAAATAATAAATGGATCGAATACAACGGATTGAAATACGACATCTTCACATTCGTATGGAGCCATAGAGTGCAGACAGTTTGTGTTGATAAAACATCCTTCTGTCTCATGCAAAATATATTCACCGGAAGTAGTTGTCAGTTTCACATCCCCCTCAATTACAAAATAAAGCTCGGCTTCTTTATGCCAATGCCATGGAGAATATCCTAATTCGTGATCAGAATAATGATAATAATAAATTCCAATTGGAAGATCAGAATTTCCATGGTGTTTTGTTTCTTGATTTGTTTTTTCGTCGATTTCAAAAATAATTTTTTTAGAATTTCTCATAAGAACCTCTTATTGGCTATGATATTGATAATTCTTGAGCATATTGTGACTGAATTAAAGTTTGTGTGCTAATATAATACAATTATAAAGTAATAGTAAGCAAAAAACAACAATATATTAGCGAGGAGGAAAAATATGTCAGGAATAGTTATTATAATACTTGGAGTAGCAGCAATGGGTGCAGGAATGATGTATGGAATGACAAGATAGAGTAAGGCGGCAAATTACCGGAGGTCATGGAAAGATCCCCGGTATTTTTATTTCTCTTTTTGTAGTTTATCTGATATGTTCTCCCAACATGGCTCTTTCGTTTCTTACATCAGAATACAGTCGTATTTCTTTATTGTGCAGATCATAGATACGAACAATATCTTCGTATTCCACACAATCGGGGAGTATGTCTGTCAGCATATTTTTTTCATCTTTAAAATAATCTTTATTAAAGTATTCTGTTTTGTGATTATCAAAGATTGCAGTATAAAATATTTCTGCTTCCACAAGGTCCTGGAACATGTGACTTCCATAGGAAAGCTCCGGCATATAGCCTACTTCGTGGTCTGACATTTCACATATGGCACAGAAATGATGAATTTCCGCAAAAGATACCGGAACTCCTAGTTCTGGGGAAGAGGTTCCGATTCTTCCGGGAACGAATAGCATAAGTTTTTCGGTGCTTTTTCTAAAATAGTGATTGATATCGCCAATAATGCGGGCGATGTCCGGTTTTTGCTTATACGGACATTGATAATATCCCTTTGAATCTATCCATACAATGTAATCAATCTGTTCAGCTCTGGAACCTCCCATAGAAGAGTCTGTGACAGAAAAAATTGTGTTTGCCTCTGGAAGTTCAGGAACCGTTACAGTATCTCGGTGCGTTCCTACTTGCAGTGGCCGGCACTGAAGGAGATTAAAAACAAACTGACCATCCGGACTTCCGTTAATGGTGAATTCGATATCTACCGGGTAATTGTATGCTCGCTGCAATGTATGAAGACAGGATTTCATACAATCAGTGAATTCCTGATTGCGGACCAGTCCTTCACAGCTTGCAAACAGAATTTCTCTGTACTTTCCACGTTCCCTGAAAGTGCGTTCTGCATCGTAATCGTGTTCTAATACCATTCGTTGGTACCATTTGTCCATATGGGGAGTAAGATCTTTCACAGGTCTGGTAGAGAGAGATTTGGTCTTGTAGTCCATAAGATCAACATATCTTTGGGAATATTGATGTTTTGCCCAACTGTCAGTTAATGTGGAACGATTTGGCTGAGCCAGATTTACGATTCGTGGATAGTCGCCTTCTGTGCGGTCTACGGCGCGGGTACCCAGTCCCATAACAAGACGCAGCATACCTGCCGAGGCATCCAGAGAATCATTCCAACGATAAGAACTATAGGAATATCCGACTCCTGCAGCATTAGGCATTAAAAAATCCTCATACATAGAACCGGATACTCGTTGGATCAAGAGTGCCATTTGCTCGTCTTTATAGCCAAGTCCCCGTTCCTTTCTGTATTCCAGAGCAGAGCGGTTCATAGTGCTGGCGTACACAGTGCGGACGGCATTTTCAAGTTCTGTCAGGCGTTCTTCTGTTGTACCGGAATTAATGCAGAAGACAGATTCGTATTTTCCGGCAAAGGCGTTGCCAAAGCCATCCTCCAGGAGGCTGCTGGAGCGGACGATGATCGGGCGCTGACCGAAATAGTTCAACATGTGGACAAACTGTTGGCGCGTTGCTTCCGGAAAAGAGCCCTGGTGGAATTTTTGCTCAATTTCAGGTGCGAGCTTAAAGTATCCTTTTTCTGTTTTCTGGTTGATATGCAGACGCCAGAACTTGTTATGTACAATATATGTGTAGAATACGTCAGAACCTAAATAGTAGGAATCATGAGGTTCCATGTGAGAAAATGCTCCTGGATCATCTTTTTCAATTATTTTACGGGCAAGTAGCATTCCACAGGCCTTCCCGCCGATACTTCCTGTTCCGATCATACGGTTATAGACAAGAAAATAATCTTCCGGTGAAAAATATTTTTTGAGAAGAGACAGGATTTTGTTGTCACAGGACATCATATTGCGTGCAAATTGTTCTTCTGTGTCTTTGGTAAATGTCCGGTTTGTGTGATAGGAATGCTTTGCGTCATTTACAAAACGTTCCCAGCTGTCCAGGTTCTGGTTTTCATAAACATGTGTTAAATTATCTACGAGAGTGTAAAAACGGCTGACTTCATAACCTCCTTTTAAGGGAAGAAAGTTCCCGCTTTCAGCTATGTACTGATGAGGAAGAAACATATTTGGAGAATAGCGGTTCCAGACTTTTAGCGGATTAATATACAAACTGTGCTCATCTGTATAGATATCCAGAAAAAGCTGAGTTGTTTCCTGAATGCGGGCAATCGCGTCAAAAGAATGACGTCCGCGTAAGATAGGAAAATAAGCAACCGTATTTAATTCAAAGAGATACGGGCAAGTCACCTGAAAGAAATTTCCCATCATTAAATCAGTTGCCCATGCACTCTGAAGTTCTGAGAGACAGTCAAAGACATAGAAAATATCACGTCCTTCTGCAGTGATTCGTTTGCGGACGTTCATTGTAAAAGATTCAAATCCTTCGGAAGGATCGAATTCAAAGGTGGGAATGTTGTAAGATGCATCTATCAGTATGGGATGACCTGTAAAATGCATATATACAATTCTTCGACCATCTTTTATTGCCTGTCTGCAATAGGGTTCTACGAAAATCATGTAATCTTTCATGCTGAATATTTGCCATACCACATTATCACCGAGGCGAATGTTGTTCAGCATATTGTCAAGACCCGGAAGTCCGGAGAGAATAGGTTCAAATGTACTCATATCGTAACCCTCCTTCGCTGATTTGAAATTAGTTTCATTGCAAAGTGTATACGGTGTTGCTCTTAGTATAGTGAATATAATATCAGTATACAGGAAAAATCAGAAAAATAGTATATAAATGGATAAAAGAATGATAAATAAGATGCAAATAAAAATATAAAAATGAAGAAAAGATATGTTGCTCATATCAGAAGACATGGTATAATAATACATATTGTGACATATTAATACATATAGAAAGGTGTGAATTACTTTGGGAAAAGAGTTTAAGGAGAACATCACAGGAGTGCAGCATCTGGGACTGCCGACCAATGACATTGAAAAGACAATTGAGTTTTATAAGATGCTTGGTTTTGAGATCGCATATCAAACTGTAAATGGAAGTGAAAAGGTTGCTTTTTTGAGACTTGGTAATCTGACGATTGAGACATATGAAAATAAGCAGGCTGCGTTAAAACATGGAGCATGGGATCATGTAGCACTTGATGTAAAAGATGTGGAAGCTGCGTTTGAAGCAGCAAAAGAAAACGGACTTGATATTATAGAAGATGAGATTCAGTTCCTTCCATTCTGGGATAATGGTGTGAAATTTTTCAACGTAATCGGACCAAATAATGAAAAGGTAGAATTTAGTCAGTTTCTTTAAAAAAACTGGAAATTCAGGTGTAAAAGATGGAAAGGGTGAACGATAATATCTATGATGCACATGCAACGCTGGTCCCGACAGGAAAGATAGCGGGGTTTTATGTGCGCCAGGGCATGTTTGGGACAAATGGTGCTACTGCACTCCCAAATGGTGTCAATTTTACGGTTCATACACATTATGGAACTTCCTGTGAACTTCTTCTGTTCAAACCAGGTGAGGAAGTGCCTTATGCAGTTCTTCCATTTCCGGAAGCATTTAAAATCGGGGATGTCTACTCGATGATTGTTTTGGGTCTGGATATAGAAAAATTTGAATATGCATATCGAATTGATGGACCATATGACCCGGAAAAAGGTCATATTTTTGAAAAAAATGCGATTCTTCTTGATCCTTATGCCAGAGCAATTACAGGGCAACATAAATGGGGAGAGAAGAAAAGGGCAGATTATCATGCCAGAGTCGTTAATGATACATTTGACTGGGGGAATATGAAGCAGTCTTCCAGAGCGATGAGTGATCTGATCATCTATGAATTGCATGTCAGGGCTTTTACGCAGAATCCGAATTCTGGTGTAAAAAATCGCGGCACTTTTGCCGGAGTAAAGGAAAAAATACCGTATCTTAAAGAACTGGGAATCAATGCTGTTGAGTTGATGCCGGTGTTCGAGTTTGATGAATGTATTAATGCCAGAGAAGTAGATGGCAGTCGACTTTTGGAATGTTGGGGATATAATACAGTCGGTTTTTTTGCACCTAATTCCAGCTATGCTTCTGAAGAAGAGCATAACCAGGAAGGAAAAGAGTTGAAAGAACTGATCAAAGCTCTCCATAACAATGGAATAGAAGTGATTCTGGACGTAGTATTTAATCATACTGCAGAGGGAAACGAAAAAGGTGCATTTTTCAGCTTTAAAGGATTTGATAATAAAGTGTATTACATGTTGACTCCGGATGGAAATTACTATAATTTCAGCGGATGTGGAAATACGCTTAACTGTAATCATCCAATTGTACGCAATTTGATTTTGGAATGTTTACGGTATTGGACAATCCATTACCGGGTTGACGGATTCCGTTTTGACCTGGCGAGTATCCTTGGAAGGAATGAGGATGGTTCTCCGATGAATAATCCACCTCTCCTTCGAAGTCTTGCGTATGATCCTGTATTAAGTAATGTAAAACTGATTGCAGAGGCATGGGATGCCGGTGGAATGTATCAGGTCGGGACATTCCCTGCAAGCAAAAGATGGGCAGAGTGGAATGGACGTTATAGAGATACAATCCGCGGATATCTAAAAGGAGAAAACTGGCGTGCATGGACAGCGGCATGGAGTGTGTCAGGCTCCGGTGACTTGTATGGTGGATTTGATCCGAACTACGATGGAAGCTATGCAGGATATGACTCTTGCGTAAATTTTCTCACTTGCCATGATGGGTTTACACTATATGACCTGTATTCATATAATGAGAAACATAATGAGAAAAACGGTTGGAATAATACAGACGGAGTAAATGAAAATTATAGTTGGAACTGTGGGGCAGAAGGTGAGACAGAGGATGAAGAGGTTCTTGAATTAAGGTATCGAATGATACGAAATGCATGTGCTGTTCTTATGTGTAGCAGAGGGACCCCTATGTTTCTGGCAGGGGATGAATTTGGAAACACAAAGTTTGGCAATAATAACAGTTACTGTCAGGACAATGAGATATCCTGGCTGGACTGGAGTTTCCTGGAAAAGAACAGAGACTTGTTTGAGTTTTTCAAGTTTATGATCAGCTATCGTAAAAGACATCAGGTAATTAGTAAGAGACTTCCGGATGCTGTATGTGGAATGGAACCGTTGCATACTCATGATGCGGACGCAAGTAAGACGGTCGATCTGCCGGAAGATATGAGAACGCTGGCGGTTAGCTTTGCGGGATATGACCGGGAAAAAGGAAAAGATGATATGGTCTATGTTGTTATAAATACAAACTGGGAAGAAGTTTGTGTTACACTTCCTGATTTAAAACGTCGGGGAGAATGGTATCTAAGTGTAGATACATACGGAGATGGAGGGGGTCGCTTCTTTTATCCGGAAGGAGAAGAAATACGTATAGAACACGAGTATCTTATGCGGCCAAGAACAGTTGCAGTATTTACCGGGCATATTTTTTAATAAAAAACCTCATGCAGCTTATCTGCATGAGGTTTTTTGTTAAGTTAAATTGTATCGTCTCGTTTTACATATTTAGGAGCATCTGGATTTCCTACAACTTCTTTTACTTTTGTGATTTTTGCATTGCGGTCAATAACCAGATTCTCTGCATGGACATCTTCGCCGATCGTAACATTAGTAAGGATGACACAATTCTTAACAACAGCACCTTTCTTGATTGTACATCCACGTCCGATAACGGAATTTTCGACATCTCCTTCAATGAGACATCCATTGGAAATAACAGAGTTTTTTGCTGTAGCACCTTCAAAATACTGTGTCGGGCAAGAATCGTTTGTACGTGTGTATATCGGCCAATCAGGAATAAACAATGATGCTGCGGTATCAGAGTCAATTAATGAAAGGTTTGCATCATAGTAACTTTCGAAATCTGTAATAGATGCAAAATACCCACGATGAGAAATACCGCGGATGTCAAGATCGCTGCATTCGCTGTTGACAATGTCTGCTAATGTGTAAAGAGAAGATGTTTTCTGGGCTTTCTTAACAAGCTCAATAAACAGCTCTTTTTTCATTACATAAGTATCCATAAATATGTTACGGTTCTTAGCATTGCCACGGTTCTTTTCGATAGAGAGAACTCCTTTTTGCTTGTTCAGATTCAAGGTATTGCATGACAGATAGGATTCCTTTGCATTATCTACTGAATGATACAAAAGAGAGATGTCTGCACCGGATTCAATATGTGCATCCAATAATGTATCATAATTCTGTGTATAAATCATATAGCCCGGAGCAATGATGACATATGGCTGATTTACACGGGAAATGCTCTCGAGATTTTCCATATATGCAGCAATATCATTGTTGTACATGTCATGATCAATTAAGGTGTCTGAAAACAGCATGTGAAGTTTTCCGCGTTTTGAGTTAATGTTGTAATGACGTCCTGAACCAAGATGTTCCACTAATGAGCGTGGTTTAGAATTAATATACACCTGAATATGGTCCATTCCACTGTTGCTCATGTTAGAAATAGGAAAGTCTACAACACGATATCTTCCAAGAAATGAAAATGCTGCGATCGGGCGATAGTTATGAAGCCCCTCTACCCAAATATGGTTTCCGGCAAAACTTACAATTCCAAATGCATCACACATACTACTCTACCCCCTTTACACGTTTTGCAACAAGTTCAATATGCTCACTGTCGGCACTTCCAACCTTTGCACCCTTGCCAATCTTAATATCGTTTGCAACAAGCGCACGTTTGATAACAGCACCTTCTTCAACTTCTACACCTGGCATTAGAACACTGTCAATGACTTTAGCTCCTTTGCCAACTTTTACACCTGTAAACAGAACAGAATTCTTTACTTCACCGTCTATATTACAGCCCTGTGTAATAAATGCGCGGTTAATATTGGCATTTGGTCCGAGATACTGAGGAAGTGTAGTAGCATCTTCAGTATAGATCTTCCAGGTTGGATCACTTAAGTCAAGATCGTTTTTGGAATCAAGAAGATCCATGTTTGCTTCCCAAAGAGAATCGATTGTTCCAACGTCTTTCCAGTACCCTTTGAACTTGTAAGCAACAAGTTTACGTCCATCGTTCAGAAGGGCAGGAATAATATCTTTTCCGAAATCATGGCTGGAATCAGGATTTTTCATATCTGCGATCAGCATCTTGCGGAGCAGTTTCCAGTTGAATATGTAGATACCCATGGAAGCGAGGTTGCTCTTTGGGTGCTCTGGTTTTTCTTCGAACTCAACGATACGTCCATCTTCGTCTGTGTTCATAATACCGAAACGGCTTGCCTCTTTTTTAGGCACTTCAATAACTGCAATCGTTGCATCAGCATTACATTCATTGTGGTAAGCAAGCATCTTGGCGTAATTCATTTTATAGATGTGGTCACCGGAAAGAACCAGCAAGTGATCCGGTGAATATGAATCAATAAAATCAATGTTCTGTGAAATCGCATCTGCGGTTCCGCGGTATACGTCAAGGTTGGCATCTGCTTTCTCACGAGGAGGAAGAACAAAGACACCACTGTTCTTCGCATCCAGTCCCCAGCGACCGCCGGCTGCCACATAGCTGTTCAGAAGAACAGATTCATATTGCGTAAGAACACCTACAACATCAATTCCGCTGTTTGCACAGTTACTGAGAGGAAAGTCCACGATACGGTACTTTCCACCATATGAAACGGCTGGTTTTGCCACTTTGTTGGTCAAATCATGAAGACGACTTCCACGACCACCAGCCAAAATCATTGCTAACATGTTATTTTGTTTCATAGTGAGTCCTCTCTTTCATAATGTTAGTTTATATTATACAATTTTTTTTATACTTTTTCTATATTTTTGTACAGAAAATCTACTTTAAATATGAAAAAAACATGTATAAACAGGAGTTAGGCTTGTTTTAAAGAATATGTTGCCAGAAGACATTTTATGACTGTTGAAAAAACATCAATAAAAGTTATAAAACATCAAGGATTTGTGTGTTATAAAAATGACAATGCATATGTCTTGTCACATGTAAATTCAAGTGTTATAATATTCCGGATCATGAAATACAGAAAGGAAATTTGTTATGAATATCGTTGATGAAATCCAACAGTTAAAAAAAGAGAAAGATGCAGTTATTCTGGCGCACTATTATGTAAGACCGGAAGTACAGGAAATTGCAGATTATATTGGAGACTCTTATTATCTTAGCAAGGTGGCAGTTGAACTTTCGAATAAGACAATTGTTTTCTGTGGTGTTTCTTTTATGGGAGAAAGCGCCAAAATACTGAATCCGGAAAAAACTGTCCTGATGCCGGATCTTACAGCGGATTGTCCGATGGCACATATGGCAGATGAAGAAACGATTGAAAAGATGAGAGAACAATATGAAGATCTGGCAGTAGTTTGTTACATAAACTCAACGGCAGAATTAAAAACACACTCAGATGTTTGTGTGACGTCTTCCAATGCTGTAAAGATTGTAAAAGCACTTCCAAATAAAAATATTTTCTTTATTCCGGATAAAAATCTGGCGCATTTTGTTGCGGATCAGGTTCCTGAGAAAAATTTTATCTATAATAATGGTTTCTGCCCGACACATGAGAGAATGGAGGTAGAAGAAGTTAAAAATTTAAAAGAAAAACACCCAAATGCTCTCATACTTTCTCATCCGGAATGTGCAAAAGAGATTCGTGAGATATCTGATTACCTTGGAAGCACATCAGGTATTATAAATTATGCATCAGAAAATGAGTGCCAGGAATTCATCATTTGTACAGAAGAAGGTGTAAGATACAAACTTATGAAGAATAATCCGGGAAAAACATTTTATTTTCCGGAGACAACACCGGTTTGTCCAAATATGAAGAAGAATACGCTGGAAAAAATAGCAGAAGTACTTAGAACTATGGAAAATGAAGTAAATGTCAGTGATGAACTTAGAGAACGTTCAAAGTCTCCGCTGGAGCGTATGCATGAACTGGCGAAATAAATCCAGAGGGAGTAAAGGAAGATTATGAAAACAGATATTGTAATTGTAGGAACTGGAGTTGGCGGCTTGTTTTGCGCACTACATTTTCCGGAAAATTTAAATATTGTAATGTTGACAAAAGCAGATCTTGAAAGCAGTGATTCTTTCCTTGCGCAGGGAGGTATCTGTATGCTCAGGGGCGATGAGGATTATGATAGTTACTTTGAAGATACAATGAGAGCCGGTCACTATGAAAACAGAAAAGAATCTGTTGATATTATGATTCGAAGCTCCAGAGATATTATTCGCGAACTTGTGGATTATGGTGTTGATTTTGAACAGGAGAATGGAGAACTTTTATACACCAGAGAAGGTGCGCATTCAAAACCAAGAATATTGTTTCATGAGGATATTACCGGAAAAGAGATAACAAGTAAGCTCCTCATGCAGGTAAAAAAACGTAAAAATATCACCATATACGAATATACAACTATGATAGACTGGATTGTGGATGATGGGACATGTAAAGGAATCATTGCTGAGAATGATCAGGGACAATTCCCGATATATGCTGAACAAACAGTCCTTGCAAGTGGTGGAATCGGTGGAAGATATAAACATTCCACAAATTTTTCTCATTTGACAGGAGATGCATTGACACTTGCACAGAAGTACGGAGTAAGACTGGAACATCTTGACTATGTCCAGATTCATCCGACTACACTCTATTCTGAAAAACCGGGACGCCGTTTCCTTATTTCAGAATCAGTCAGAGGAGAAGGGGCAGTCTTGTATAATAAAAATCATGAACGTTTTGTAGATGAGCTTCTTCCGAGAGATGTAGTGACAAAGGCAATTCAGGAACAGATGGAAAAAGATGGGACAGACTATGTCTTATTGTCTATGGAACATATTCCTAAAGAAACGATTCTGGGGCATTTCCCTAACATCTACAAACATTGTCTTGAAGAGGGATATGATGTGACAAAAGAATGTATTCCGGTTGTTCCGGCACAGCATTATTTTATGGGAGGAATCTGGGTGGATTCTGACAGTCACACTTCCATGGATGGATTATATGCAGTAGGTGAGACAAGCTGTAATGGTGTGCATGGTGCAAATCGTCTGGCAAGTAATTCACTTTTAGAGAGCCTCGTATTTGCAGAGCGTGCAGCAAAAAAAATTGTTTCTCAGATACAGGCTTAAATTACTTGAGATGTAAATAAGGTAAAATCATAAAGGAGACGTGGACTATGAATAAGATTACTATGACATTACAGGCGGATCACCTGATCATGCAGGCGCTTGAGGAAGATATTTCAAGTGAAGATGTAACAACCAATGCGGTAATGAAAGAAGCCGTAAAAGGGCAAGTGGATCTGATCTGCAAACAAGATGGTATTATAGCAGGACTGGATGTTTTTAAACGAGTTTTCCAGTTGTTGGATGATCATATACAAGTTGAACTGTACTGTAAAGATGGAGATAAAGTAAAAAAAGGTCAGCTTATGGGAACAGTGACTGGAGATATCCGGGTATTGTTGTCGGGAGAGAGAGTTGCTTTGAATTATCTGCAGCGTATGAGTGGAATTGCCACCTATACAAATGAAGTGGCTTCGCTTCTAAAAGGCAGCAATACGAAACTTTTAGATACGAGAAAAACGACCCCTAACATGCGTATTTTTGAAAAATATGCTGTGCGTGTAGGCGGTGGTTACAATCATCGATATAATCTGTCAGATGGGGTGCTTTTAAAGGATAATCATATAGGAGCTGCAGGAAGTGTAAAAAAAGCAGTTCAGATGGCAAAGGAGTATGCGCCATTTGTTAGAAAAATAGAAGTTGAAGTAGAGAATATGGATATGGTAAAAGAAGCCGTAGAGGCTGGTGCAGACATTATCATGCTGGATAATATGTCTCCGGAAGAAATGAAAGAGGCGGTTGAACTGATCGATGGACGAGCAGAGACCGAATGTTCAGGAAATGTGACAAAAGAAAATATTGAGCGTGTTGTGTCTGTTGGAGTAAATTACATATCAAGTGGTGCATTAACACATTCTGCTCCGATTTTAGATATTTCCCTAAAGAACCTTCATGTAGTATAATAAGGTTAATAAATATATTGGAGGCAGTAATTTATGACTGGTACAGAAAGAAGGGAAGACATTATCCGACAGATTCGCAGCAGCAGCGTTCCGGTGTCTGGGAAACGTCTGGCTTCATTTTATGAAGTTAGTCGTCAGGTAATTGTGCAGGATGTGGCTCTGATAAGAGCAGCAGGATATGATATTATCTCCACGAATCGAGGCTATATTCTGAATGAACCTGTGACAGTAAGCAGAACGTTTAAAGTGCAGCATACAGACGAGCAATTGGAGGAGGAATTATGTGCTATTGTGGATCTGGGTGGCGTTATCGATAATGTAATTGTAAATCACAGGGTCTATGGAAAGCTGGAAGCACCGCTTCGTATTAATTCAAGAAGAAAAATAGAGGAATTTATGGATGATATCCGCAATGGAAAATCAAGCCCGTTAAAGAATATCACATCCAATTATCATTATCATAGTGTCAGTGCGGACAGTGAAGAAACGCTGGATTTGATAGAAAATATGTTAAGAAGGAAAAAATTTCTGGTAGAGAGCTAAAATATTTTGAAAAGATTATCTTGAAAAAATAATAGGCAGCATCTAAAATAGTGCTATTGGAGTCTTTTGGAAGAATAAAAACAGAAAGGTTTGTTATGTATGGAACTTTTAAAGGATATTATTCTGGATACCAGTTTGGACTGTATAAAGATGTTGCCCTTTTTATTTGCAGCATTTCTTCTTATAGAGGCACTGGAACATTATTCCGGTAATTGGGCACAGAGAGTGTTGGAGAAAGTTAAGATGGCCGGTCCTTTTGTGGGAGCATTGGCGGGATGTGTCCCGCAATGTGGTTTTTCGGTAATGGCTGCAAATCTGTATGCTGGTGGCATTATTTCTCCCGGAACATTAATCTCGGTATTTATCGCAACATCGGATGAAGCGATTTTAATAATTATGAGTAATCCCGAAAAAATAGATAAGGTGGGACTGCTTTTAATCGTAAAAATAGCACTGGCTGTGTTGGCTGGATATTTTACGGATTTTTTCCTGAGAGGAAAAATAGAAACTTTAAAAGATAACGGAGGACTTTGTAAGCACTGTGGCTGCCATGAAGAAAAGGCAGGTATTTTGCTTCCGGCATGGAGACATACGAGAAAGATATTTGTTTACCTTTTTATTTTTACTGCGATATTGAATTTATGCATTGAAGTACTTGGCATGGCACGTTTGTCAGCAATTTTGCTTGGCGATACAATTTTTCAGCCAATTATAGCATCCGTGATTGGTTTTATCCCGAACTGCGCAGCATCTGTGATCCTCACACAGCTATATCTGAATGGAGCGATTTCTTTTTCCTCGGTAATTGCAGGGCTTTCAGCTGGTACAGGTGTGGGTATGATTGTATTATGTAAAGTAAATAGTGACAAAAATGAAAGCTTTAAGATCGCAGGATTGTTGTTTATTTATGCAATTGTAGCAGGTATTTCACTGGGATATATAGGAAATTTCATAAGTTTTTAAGTCAAATTATGCTTTTTTTGGTCAAAACAATGGGATTTTGTCAGAGAATTGCTTTTTTTTACAGATATGGTATAATGTGCAGGTAACCAGAGCTATATGTATTGAGGAGGAATTAAGTATGGCTACAAAGAAAGAAGTAACAAAAGCAACAGTTTCAGAAACAAAGGCTGTAGCATTAGAACCAGAGAAAAAAACAGCAGTGAAAGCAGAAACAGCTAAGGCAGAAACAGCTAAAGCTTCTACAGATGATAAAGTAACAGAGAAAAAAGCAACTGTAAAGAAGACAGCTACAAAGAAAACAGCTGAGAAAAAGATAACTGCCAAAAAGACAACTGCGAAAAAAGAAATGAAGGTAACAACAGTTGTTCAGTATTACGGAAAAGAAGTTGAAGAAAAAGAGATCATTGCCAATGTAAAAAAGGCATGGACAAAAGCTGGACACAAAGTCGGAGATATTAAGACTCTGGAATTGTACATAAAGCCGGAAGATGGAGCGGTTTATTATGTGATCAATGGAGAAGACGGCGGAGCAGTTGCATTTTAATTCAATCAGGTATCTAAAGAGCATCCAGGGAAAGGATGTTCTTTTTTTAAGTTTGCGCGCCATGGGCGCGCTCTAACGGGTGCAAGTCCCGAACATGCCCAGGTAGTGGGAAATGTATAGCCGAACAGCAAGGGTGTTCACCGTGAGGTGGAATCTGAAGGAAGCTGTAAGCAAATCTCTGGTCCGACGGACAGAAATCGCATATAAGGCTAGGCTACGAGAGATAAGTTGGCTTAAAGCAACGAAGTCTAAAAACTACCACATTTGTAGTAGCAGAGTGTTGTCCGGCAAATTAAACCCGGCTTAATTCTTCAGATTAAAACAGACTTTTTAAACCGTCTGGCAATGGTATAAGTCACATTGTTTGGTGTTGATTCTTCACATTGTTTTGTACCGAAAGACCATCATGCACATTACATGATGGTCTGTGATTATCCGAGTTCACAGTCATTGATTGCCTGCATGACTGCATCGGTAGTTATGATATTTAAGTTTGAACTGTTTCCGACCAGCAAGCTTGCATTGCAGAGTTTGTTGATCATACGTGGTGTTCCGTTTGCAGCATTTAGGATTGCCTCAAGGGCATTTTCTTCAAAGACAGTCTGTGTGCATCCGGCACCTTTCAGTTTTGCTGTTACATAAGAAAGTCCTTCTGTTTTTGTCATACCTTCCAGATTGTAATTCATTACAATTCTCTGCCGGAAAGGTTCGTGTATGCTAAGACGCAGAGTACTGTTTAATTGAGGCAATCCGGCAAGCAGGACGACTGCCCTGTCTCTGGAATCCATCTCGAAATTGAACAGCATTTTCAGATCATTTAGGACAGCGTTTCCAATATAATTCGCTTCATCAATGATAATGACAGGTGTTTGGCGCTTTTCAAGTACAAGGCGGTTAATCTCATTCTGTATGATCTTAAAGTTGTCGGTTTTACGAAATGCAGGCTGTGCACCAAGCTCTGAAGCAAGATTTCGGTAAAAATCGTTTACGGTAAGAGTCGACAGGCTGGAATAAACTACTTTGTATAAAGAGGGATTCAGCCCGGCGGACCAGTTACGGATAGCGGTGGTCTTTCCTCTGCCGGCACTGCCGGTCAGCAGACCGAATCCTTTTGTGACCAATAGATAATTCAGGCGGAACAGAACTTCCTTGTATTCCTGGGTTTCTACAAGGACTTCCTTTGAGTTTTTTAAGAAAGGGTTGAATTCCAACCCATATCTTGCAGTATAATCCATGATTATTCATCTCCTTTGCAAAGACGTACTTTTTCTCTTTTGATCAATGCGTTTTCTGTTTTGTTGAGAATCCGGATAGGAGTCAGGGCTCCATCGGATTCTACAATAAAGATTTCTTTCATATCGGGAGAATACCGGAGCCGGATACGCTGGCGCGCAAATCGGCAATCCACTTCGTATTCAATCTGGTCAATGACAATGACGCAGTCAGCAGAAACGCGACGCTCGATTTCCAGAAGGAAGTCTTTCTCAATCTCATCGGAAGACAGCCTGCGGATCTGCTCCGGTTCTGAAAAGAAACGGTCCTGTGGTGACATGCCGTGCAGGGAAGAATGGGGTGACTGGTTGTATTTCTGAACATAAGCATGCAGGCTGCCGCGGAGTTCATCGAGGGAATGGAAATCCCGCATATCGAGACATGCCATCCACTGGTCTTTCATGGTGCGGAACCAGCGCTCAATCTTGGCCTTCCCGGTTGGAGTGTATGGCTGACAGTAGCTGAGTGTAGTGCCGATCCTGGCAGCAAGAAGTTCCATCTGCTTGTTTTTATACGACTTTCCATTATCGAAATTCAGTACCTTTGGACGACCGTACTTTGATACTGCTGATTTCATGACAGACATCAGATTTACAAAGGTATCATTGTAGAAGATATCGATACCGGTAATGAACCGGCTGGCATCATCGATCAGGGCGATGATGTAAATCCGATGTTTCTTACCATCTGCATCGGTAAACCGTGGTCCGACACTGCTGTCACCACACCATACTTCATTGATGTGTGGGCGTTCATAACGGCGCATGTCCCTGTTGGGAGTCTGCCGGAGTTCGTTCTGAATCTGGTTGACGAAACGGCAGACCGTGGATTCTGAAACCTGCCCATTTATGATGGAACCGTCAGCTCTGAGCTGTCTGTAAATGGCCGCTGCTGACATGCGGGGATAGTTCATCTTGAAATAGCGGATGCGTTCCTGTAATTCATCATCAAGTTTGCGACTCATACCAGCATCGGACCGTCCTTTGGGGACAAGAGCATCAAACCCATGGTTCTGATAATCCAGATACCATTTTTCAATGGTTGCCGGAGCATAGTGATGAACACGTCCGTCCGGTCCAACGAGTCCTTTGGCGGAGATTTCTGTGTAAAAAGCGGTCTTACTGGGATAGTTTTCATCCAGACCGGCAATAAGTGGAGCGATCGCACCATAGCGCATTAGTGCGATTTCCTGTTGTTTTTCTGATTTCATTTTATTTTGCCTCCTTTTTCTAAAGGATAACGAAACAGAAAGCTCCTGTCGTGTAAGGTTATGTTGGTAAAAGAAAAAGTTGATTGCAGGTCGTTTTAATCTGCATGAACTGCCTTGAAAAAAAGGAAAAACATCCCGATACAAGGGAACTTCGATCGAAAAGCGTCAGTTCTGAAGAACGCAGACGTTCCCTCCAGTGGAGCCGATAGGAACGTATGAGGGATTTGAGGTTATTTTCATCAATATAGCACTGGGCAGCAAGAACGGAATCAGGAGAGGTTTTCCGCTCATAGGAAAGGATAGCGGACATATGTACTACCAGTGGAATCTGGGAATAAGGGACAAAAGAAGAAAGAAGAAGGGCATGTGTGTGGCCACACTGTTTACAGTAAACCCGAACGATGGATAAAGTGACTATGCCGTCCTTAAGCTGGATGTTCCGTTTGTAGGAACCATAACGGATCAGACATCCGGAATGCCCACAAGTACAGGGGATCATGGTCAGGTCGAGAGAATCTATTATTGTATTATAAAAATCTTGAGAAATATGGTTGTAGTTTTCTGTTTTGATTGTTATCATAAGAATGGACATAGTGAGAGCTATGTGTATGGTTGAAGCAGAAGTCAAACTTTGGTCGGTGGGACATCTGCTTCTTTTATTTATAGGTTCCAATCAAGGATAATAACATAAGAAGTCTCAGGATAAAACAATCTGATGGAAAATACGTCAGATTCTCTTACGCTGAGACTTCTTTTATTTTGCATGGAAAAGTGAAAATGAGTTTGTTATAAAGTGGCTGATAATACTCTATGTTAGATTACTACACTGAAAGGTGTGTTACTTGTTAAGTTGATTGAACCGCCGTATACGGAACCGTACGTACGGTGGTGTGAGAGGTCGGAATTTCTCAGTTAAGAGAAATTCCTCCTACTCGATTAAGTATAGTTGTCAGATAAATAAAAAAATATGAGAAAAGATATTGACAAAATCGAGATAACGATGTATTATTATGACATAAAGAAAAAGCAAATAAAAAAGATAGAAAAATACATATTTTTATTATTTGTTAAACTTGGAAGAAGGAGGTACGGACCACCAAAAGATTAAGTTATATTTCTGGATATTTTAAGAAAGAGGTATGGACCAATGTACTAAGTAGATGAAACTAAAATAAATTAAAAAAAGAGGTATAGTCCAATGGATATGGAAAATTGTTAAAGATGGGCATCATTTATTGAAGTATTTGATGCTCATCTTTCTTGTTGTGTTTCTGACTGTTATGATATAATTCATAAGTGAAGTATCAGATTCAGAGCAGACAAAAAGAGCAGTTC
>JBJEMB010000261.1:4671-7004 GCA_051879455.1 Lachnospiraceae bacterium | reverse complement strand
TTCTTTTAATAAGCACTTTATAGTAGAATACGCTCACTTTCCGATCAGATCCATGAATGAATCAGTTTTTCCTCACTAATTCTTGATTTTGATCGAGAACACTCATGATATTACTCGTATTTATCCGATAATCATCTTCAGATAGACTACTTGAATCAATATTAGAAATCAACTTTTTTACTTTAAATGTTGCAGCCTCTTTCTTCTTTTGACTGTCATCTACCTTTTTTCCTATGTACACCCGTTCTATATCTTTGCAAAACCAGACAAAATAATATCCTTTATCATCGCAATACTTTTTAGCATCTTCTAGAAATTTCGAATCATCCGGGTCCCTATTATATTCATCACAATCAAAACAATATATAACCTTGGAATGATTACTCTTAGACGTCGCACTGTATTCAGAAATTAACCTTTTTATTTCCTTTTCTTTCTTCTTACTATTGTAATTTCCTTTTCCATCCATATATACAACACTAAACTTAACCCGAGTCCGCTCATATGTGTAAAAATGTTCTATTGTATCTTTAATATATATCCAATCCGAATTGCATTTCTTATTTGTTTCAACAACGAAAATAAATTGGCATCCCATTATTCATCCTCCCTGTCTGAACCAAATACACCAATGAAATCAATGGAATCCACATTAAATGGGGATCCTTCAATCATTCCATTTCTATAAAGATTGGATGGAGAATAGTTACCACTCTTTATCCAAGGATAAATCTTATGGTCTTCAGACAAAAAGTCAATCGATTTCTTATGCTGTTTCAAAATATCCATAGGGCCAACATTGTGAGTAGTAAAACAAAGCTGTCCCTCCCCATATTCCATTAAATATTCCAATAATGCACATAAATAAACATCATGAAGATTCGAATCGAATTCATCAATAAATACAATTCCTCCACGAACCATTTCATTTAAATATGCAAATAATCTAATAAGTTTTTTTATACCAGTGCTTTCAAATTCTGCATGAATACTATATGACTCATAAATCATTACCAAGTCGCAAATCCAAAAATCACGATTTTCTTTTCTATCAATCTTAATATCTTGTAAATCAGATTTGAAAATATGCAGAAATTCATATAATTTGTGAATAGTCTTTTCAAAATGTTTGTACATTCCTTTCGATACAATATTCCCCGCATCTGTAATAACATTTAAACAGTCATTGTCCATTTCCAAAAAGCTATTTATCAACGAATTAATCTCTACTTTATTTTTTTCACTATCATCATAACATTCCAGAGAATTCCGAGTAACATACTCCCTGTGATCATCCGATTGATCTAAATATACATGTAGCTTTTTCCCGAAAAAATAGAGTATACATATACAAGCCCAAAGAAAATTTACTTGTTCTTTATCGTCATTTATTGCTGGAATTAAAAACTTTTCATAAAACAACGCACAGATGGAAGCAGTTGTCAATAAATTCATCGTCTTCTTAAGAACCGAAGTAGATAATTCATCCTGTTCTTTCCTTTCATAGATAGACATAATTTCTCCACCAGACACCTCGAAAACAATTTCCATAGACTCACTCTTTGAAGTTGCTTTTTTGGTCGCTAGACGTTCATAAGAAATAACATATTTCCCGGTCACATCTTTTGATAATGTCACACTATATCGGAAAAGCACTAATCCCTCTGCTACTTCTACCATATATTCAGCTTCTATAAACAATTCCTCTGTTTTTTTGTTAATAATTGCATCCAAATTTTTCTGAGCAATAGGATTATTCAAATAGCCCGGATCAATGAGGAGATTTCTTAATATTTTAACAGAAGTTATAATCCCTGATTTACCCGAGCCATTCATACCGTAAATCCCTTTTATATTATATTCCTGCGTATCTGGATCCTTTGAAATGGTTTTCTTATAAAAAGATAAAGTAACGAACTGATCTAATGTCTTTATTCCTTTAACAGAATAATTAAGCAAGTATATATCTTTCATCTCCATATTCCTCCTGTTATTGCTACTAATATACCACATTCACAAGAATAAATAAATACAAAATGTATTTTATTTTCTCATTTAGAAGGATTTCCAGATTTCTTTAGTGCTATGCTTATGTACTTCAATTATTTTGCAATTTCTCTTTTTCCATAACTATGTGAAAATATATATAATTTGTCAACTTCAACTTCTGTTCCGGCAATTTGAATTGTATCTCCAACATATAATGGATTATTATTATTGCTCATCTCCTGGTAATAAAAATAAATGTTAAACGTACATCCCCACTTTTATTATACTTTTCAGGCATGATAAGACAACTTACAGAAATGTAGGAATTATACTTTCTGTTATCT
>JBJEMB010000261.1:1320-4571 GCA_051879455.1 Lachnospiraceae bacterium | reverse complement strand
ATATCAGAAGTGCCTTTTGATATGTTTACAACGGCAAGTTTCTTTAATATGAACTGGAATAATGTCATGTTTACTCTGGCATTGGTACTGATTACTATTTGGATGATAGATAGTTTGAAAGAGAAAATGCAAAATCTGCCAAAAGTGCTTTGGTATTTTGTATCGGTGATCATTCTATTAATCATGTGCATAGTCGCCATGTATTTAAGTCTTGATTATGAACACCACGCTATTTTAATCGGTTATTTCTTTTACCTGTTCCACGATACGCCTATTTTGTCAATCCCTTTCGGGTATGCTTCCATGTATACTCAACCCTGGGCACTCTTAGGCTTTGGTCTGACACTTACATATAACGGCGAGCGTGGCAAACAGAATAAAATGCTGAATTATTGGTTTTATCCTGTTCATTTGCTTATTCTTGGAATACTGCGATTTTACCTTGGTATTTAGTAATTCAAATACCATCGCTACTGCATAACAATAGTGAGGCAGTCAAAACTGCCTCACTATTCTCTCCTTTAAAAACAGACAAAAAAATCAGATTCCAAACAGATTTTCCCAATCTCTACCTGTAATAATGCGTTTACTTGGTGTATCCGCATTTACTAACATGCTCTCAACACGGTTAGCCAAAGTAACATCAATAAATCGTTCCACATCTATTCCCCGTAGTTCAAAGAAAAGCAATGGATTCTCATCAAATCTTGCTCCTATACCATATAAGACTGCAGCAACATGTTTACACATCAACGCCCAATCCGGACAGCTGCAGCTAAAACTGATTTCTCTTGGTTCAGGAAACAGTCCCTTGTCGCCCAAAAACAGTTCTTTTAATTCCTTCGGAAAATCTCCATTCAAAAGCCGTTCCAGATTTTCAATTTTTCTGCCGCACTGATTGATTGCATGCTGACATCTTTCTTCGGACAACGGGCTGATTCTTACCTCCACTTTGTATGGGGTTTTTCTCCTTCCCTGAACCCGGGCAAGAACCTTCCCTTTTTGAATCTTAAGATCCACAACAGCTCCGGTTCTCACATAACGCTTCCCGCGCTCCAGACGGCTCTCAAAATCTGCATATCTTTCCAGATTATCGCACCACGCTTGTCCCCACCAGCTTTTTACAATGGTTCTCCCCTGAATCACAACAGGTTCCAGCTGCTTTCCTTTTGCTTTTTCTTTCTTCATGGTCTGCCTTGCGTTCTTCTGAAGCTCAGATGCATTCGGCTGTTTATAACTTTCGCCTGTATTCCAATAACTTCTGCCCATAATATCTCCTAATCCAATGTAAGAATCGATAACAATTCCTCGTTACTCATCTCAGTAATCCAACTTTCACCACTACCGCCAATTACGTTCGCTGCAAGTTCCTTTTTTGATTCAATCATTTCATCGATTTTCTCTTCAATCGTTCCTTTACACACCAGCTTATGAACCATAACATTCTTTTTCTGGCCGATACGATAAGCACGGTCTGTGGCCTGGTTTTCCACCGCCGGATTCCACCATCGGTCAAAATGGATCACATGACTTGCATTTGTCAGATTTAGCCCTGTTCCTCCTGCTTTTACAGACAAGATCATATATGGAACATATTTTTCTCCCTGAAAAGCTTCCACCATTTGATTTCTTTTGGAAACAGGAGTTCCACCGTGCAGCACATATCCATGACAATGAAAAATCTCTGAAAGGAACTCATCCAAATACGGTGTAATCTCTTTAAACTGAGTAAATATCAGCACTCGTTCTCTCTTTTCATAAATTGTTTCACACATATCCCGAAGCATTTCAAATTTTCCGCTTTCTTTCGGGTCAAATGTTCCCTGTCCTAAATACTGATCCGGGTGATTACATATTTGTTTTAGCTTAGTAAGAGATGCTAAAACCAGTCCTCTCCTTTGTATTCCGGATAATTCATTCAGTTTATCAGCAAGTTCAGCAACATATTTTCGATAGAGTACAGTTTGTTTCTTAGAAAGTCCCACATAATCTACCTGTTCAAGCTTATCCGGAAGATCTGAAATGATTTCTTTATCTGTCTTTACACGCCGCAGCATAAATGGGGCGATCATGGATTTCAGTTTTGCATACCCTTCCGGATACTCCTCAAGCCTTTTACAATAATCATGAAACTCTGTTGAACTTCCCAGTAATCCTTTGTTCAAAAAATCGAATAAAGACCACAGATTTGTCAGATCATTTTCAATAGGTGTACCCGTCATAGCTATTCTCATACTGCTTTGCAAAGTTTTAATCTTCTTCGTCTGTTTCGTCAGCGGATTCTTAATGGCCTGTGCCTCATCAAGAATCAGACAATCCCACATTATATTTTCGAGTTCCTCAATACGCATTGCCATTCCATATGTTGTGATTGTAAGAAAACTTCGATCTTCTTCAACCAGTTTCCCAAGCGACTTTGCTCCGCCTCCATGCAATATCACATATGGCATATCAGGGGCAAATTTTTCTACTTCCTTCTGCCAGTTTCCGAGAAGCGAAGCAGGAACGATCAAAAGTACGCGTGCATCTTTTTTCGTTTTCCTGAGCTTTTCTAAAAATGCAAGAACCTGAACGGTCTTTCCCAATCCCATATCATCAGCCAGACAGGCGCCGAAATTCAGCTTATTCATATAATTCAGCCATGTAAATCCTGATTTCTGATATGGGCGCAGTGTTGCGCAAAAACTCTTTGGCACAATTGCAGAACGAATCCTTTTCGGAGACCTTAAATCTTTCAGTAACTCTGCAAGCCATGTTCCATTTGTAACAATCGCTCCGACGTCGGCACCTTGCTTTTGCTGTTCATTCAATTCCATTCTAAGAGCCTCAAGAAGCGTCAGATCCCCTTTATAATTCTCCATTTCATCCAACAGTTTCTTAAGTTTTGCATGGTCTACCTCAATCCATTTTCCCTTTAAAAATGCCAACCCTTCTGTCTGGTGAAGCAGTTCTTCGATTTCCCCTTTCGTGAGCGGTACTCCATCAACTACAAGCTGAGGAACCATGCCAAGAATCGTCTCAAGTCCCATCATTGGCGGTCTGTCTTCGCCAAGATTAACCGACATCGATACATTGTAGGAATTCTTCTTCCACCAATTCGGTATCCTGCATATGATTCCTGTCTCTTCGATCTTTGGTACATCTCGTAAAATCTGATAAGCCTCCTCGGATGTCAGACGGAGCGGGTGAAACAATTCGCCCTTTTCTACAAATTCACCAATGAGTGGAGACACTTCGGAAGCCCGATTCAG
>JBJEMB010000261.1:0-1220 GCA_051879455.1 Lachnospiraceae bacterium | reverse complement strand
CTTTTCTTCAAATCCAATATTATATAGTGCTTTCCATTTGTCACGTTCGAACTTCTCTTTCCATGACAAAATCTCACCAGTAAATTCCTCATTTTGTTCATCAACTAAAAAGCTTTTTTCCGAAAAGCGGAAATGAAGCTTTGACAGTTTTTCTTCTTTCCTCATCTGTAGTATCCTCTAACATTTCGTATTCTTTAGAAAATATTTTAATTGATTGTCACAGAGAACTCAAGTGCAGTAACAAAATATAATGAAAACGCGTCTAACCATTATCTTGTAAAATCGTTTTGACCGCCACTTCTTTCTTTTCCGCCTGGTCCACCATGCCTACCTGATCCGCCAGGTCCATGATGCCCCTTCGCCGGAAGTTCTGTATCATTCTTTTCCATCTCACCATCCACAACTGCAGATTCCAGTGCACTATTTACTGCATTGATAATACCGACAGAGGAATAAGTTGCTCCGGATACTGCATCCACTTTCAGAGACTGCTTACTAATAATATCATCTACGATTTTTTTAGCACGTTCAAAAAATTCAGGAGTATCGTTTTCCTCTAAAATCTCTATATCTGTAACCTCTCCATTTTCAACTGTAACAGAAACTTTAATTGTATCTTTATACCCTTCGGCAGCACCTTCATAGACTCCGTCTTTTAATTGTGCACCGGAAAATGATGTCGAGTCATTTACTTCTTCCTTGATCTGCTCTTCATTAAAGTCTGAATCTGAATTTCCAGTCAATATACGTTTGGGCAGCTGAATTCCCACATCTGCCACATGAATCACCAGACAGACAATGAGACAAACCGTCAGGATGCGATGAACCGTCATCCAGTTCTTCTTTAATCCCTTTCGAACCAGATAAGAAACCCCAAGTAAAACGGTGACCAGGGGACGGGTACATAGCCACCAAAATCTTGGTGGCTACGTACCCGTCCCCTGGTCACCTTAGAGGGATATCCATATTACTTTATATTCCTAACTTCTCCTTCATGTACTCTACATCTGTGGATTTTCCTGTGTAGAGCTCGATTGCGATGAGTGCCTGGAAGAGCATCATGCTCATTCCGTTATACACTCTTGTGCATCCTGCTTCTTTTGCCTGCTTCATCATGACTGTCTCACGTGGAGCATATACCGTATCAGTTACGATCAGATCCGGTCGGAAGAATGATGTATCCGGAATGTTTGAAAGATCTTCAAGGGGATGCATGCCGA
>JBJEMB010000260.1:4354-7037 GCA_051879455.1 Lachnospiraceae bacterium | reverse complement strand
GCATGAGTTCCATCTTATCTCAGTTATATGCGGATGGCTATATGGAAGCAAGAGCTGTGGAGCAGACAGAAGTATTTAAAGCAGCAGAGCAGTTTGCAAGAGTAGAAGGAATTCTTCCGGCGCCGGAGAGCAGCCATGCAATTAAAGTAGCCATTGATGAGGCATTAAAATGTAAAGAGACCGGAGAAGAAAAGACGATTGTATTTGGTCTTACAGGAACCGGATATTTTGATATGGTCGCATATGAAAAGTTTCATAATGGTGAGATGAGTGATTATATTCCTACAGATGAGGATCTTCAGAAAGGATTCGACGGAATTCCCAAATTTCCGGGAAACATGGAGTAGATAGATAAACCCCCACAGGAATCAGTGACTGATATGATGTCTTGAATTCCTGTGGGGGGTTTTCTGATCTTAAAGAATATTTCTTTGATGACTGATTTTATAACTTGTCAGCTTTCCCGAATAATAAAAAGCCAATCAGAAACATAACAGCGAGTGATCCTACTCCTGTATTTGCATTTCCGCTTATCTGGCTGATGAAAGAAACGAGAAAGGTTCCGAAAAAAGAAGCTCCTTTTCCGCAGATGTCCAGAATTCCGAAATACTCACCGGATTTATCGGCTGGAATGATCTTTGCAAAATAAGATCTAGAAAGAGCCTGAATAGCACCCTGGAACATTCCTACAAGGACAGCCAGTACCCAGAAACCAAGCTGAGAGTCAAGTTTAACAGCATACAGTGCAATACAGAAATATGCAAAAATGCAGACACGGATCAAGTGTGAAGACTGAAATTTCTTTGCAAGTCTTCCGAAGATCAGTGCGCATGGGAAGGCAACAATCTGTGTCACTAAAAGGGCAAGAAGCAGACCGGTGCTGTCAAGACCAAGCGCCTGACCGTAAGCGGTTGCCATGTCTATGATTGTATATACTCCGTCAATATAGAAGAAAAATGCCAGAAGAAATAGAAGGATTTTCTTTTCTTTCAATATTTCAGAAAACGTTTTCCCCAGGCGGGAAAAACTTGTCCTGATAATGTGTTCTGAATGATCCACATAGTTTATCTGACGATAATTCTTAAGAAGCGGAAGAGAAGCGATAAGCCACCATCCGGCTGTAATGATAAATGCAATCATCATTGCTGACGGCATAGATAAATGAAGTTTTTCTGCATTCAGTACAATAATGAGTGAGATGACAAAAGGAATACAGCTTCCGATGTATCCCCATGCATATCCGTGGGAAGAGACTGTATCCATTCGCTCGTCCGTTGTAACATCTGACAGCATAGAGTCATAAAATACAAGACTTGTGGAATAAGCGGTTTTTGCAACGATAAAAATTCCAAGAAACAGAAGCCAGGAGGATGTTACGCCAAGTAATACACATGCACCGACTCCAATGTAAAGTGCGCCGGCAAACAGTTTTTTCTTGTAATTTTTTGAGTCAGCGATGCTTCCGAGAGTTGGTCCAAGTAGGGCGACAATTAAAGTAGATATAGAAATGGAATATCCCCAGTATGCAAGATAATCAGTAGAAGCAATGTTTGCAGAGTCTGCAAGATAATTAAAATAGATTGGCAAAATTGTGGAAACAAGCAGAATAAATGCAGAGTTTCCAACGTCATACAGGATCCATTGTTTTTCAAGTTTGGTAAGTTTTTGGTTCATATTTTCATTCCTTCAGATAGATTTTAAATTTAGATATTATGGTCCATCCAGTTTTCACCGGCTCCAAAAGTCATATGAAACCGCGGGGACAGTGGAGCATCATGCTCCAGGACATTGTTATATTGTTGAATCAGCGAAGAAGCTATTGTGACAGCTTCTGTATAAAGATTTTGCAGGAGCAGGCAATATTTTTTACATTGAGAATTAGGCTGCGGTTTCATGATCAGTCCCTGCATAGAATCAAAATGTCCTGTGAGTTTTAATCCGGCATAAAGTAAATTACGTTTTACGCGGCCAGGTGCATGAAGAAGTTTATGGGATGTGATCATTCCTTTCAGAGCAGCTTTTACTTCCTGCTCAGAGACAGTATCAAAGCAGGGAGTGATGATATGGCTGTTGAAATCAGTGGCATGAATATGCTCAATCGGGATATATGAATTAATATCCAGGTGATCCATGAGCATAAAGCTTCTGTCCAGTTCTGTTTCAATTTCTGAATGGCTGATGCCAGTCGTATGAGTAATCTTTTCAATATACGGATGGCAGGTGCTGTCAAGTGCAAAATGACAGATGAAGCCATACAGGTAAGCTTTCAGGGCATCTTGATTTTCACAGGTGTGAAAAAGCACGGAAGTTTTGTGAAAAAACAGATCGGATGAAACATCGTGCATAGCATAACCTGTTTTATTGACAGAATTAGATGATAACGGCTTATAATAAAAAAGGATATCCGGGCCATGAAGCCCTATATTATAAAGGTCGCGGTATTTTTCTATCGGTTTGCGAAAAGGAGAAGGAAGACAGGTTATAACTTCTTTTCCGAATCGATAATGGGTATACGTTGATGGCATAGAAACACTCCTTTCCCGGAAGAAAAAACTTATTCCGGATAAATTAATTGCTTTTCGGTAATATGAAGAAGTACTTCATCTAAATATTTGCGAGCAAGATATTTTGCCATTGGAAGATTCATGTCCAGATAATTTCCACAGTCTTTTGCAGCGGCACC
>JBJEMB010000260.1:0-4254 GCA_051879455.1 Lachnospiraceae bacterium | reverse complement strand
GGTTTTGTCATCCTGAGGTCAAAAGTAGTGAGGGGATGTCCTTCTACGTAATCTATACGAGATACATACACACCCGGAACCAGGCGAATGTGATCAACAGTGAAACTTGTGATTTTTTCCATGTTCATTTACTCCTTTCGGCTATCGTACTTTGTGAATAATGTACATAAAGCATGCATTCATAGTATACCATATTTATGCTAGAATTTACTATGAAAAATGCAGGAAGTTGTGCTATACTATTGAAGTGTATTTTAGAGCTGAGCAAGGTTTTTTATGACACATGATCTGGAGGCTTGATTTTGATGAAACTATATATGGTACGACACGGAGAGACAGATTGGAATAAAGTACGTAAGATGCAGGGACAAGTGGATATTCCGCTGAATGAGTTTGGAAGACATCTGGCTGTTGAGACCGGAAAGGGTTTGAAAGATATCTCCTTTGATCTTTGCATCAGCAGTCCTCTTTCAAGGGCGAAAGAGACCGGAGAGCTTATCCTTGCCGGAAGAGAAGTCCCGATTTATACGGATGAGAGAATCATAGAGATGGCATTTGGAGAATGGGAAGGCAAGTGCTGTTCCAAAGAAGGATGGAATCTTCCTGAGGAATTTCACAGATTTTTTGATGCGCCTGATCAGTATCGGGCACCAAAAGGCGGAGAGGATTTTTCTATGTTGAAAAAAAGAACAGGAGACTTCCTGGAGGAGCTTTATCAGAGAAAGGAATTAGAGGATAAAACGATTTTAATCACGACCCACGGCGCCGCCCTTTGCGGAATATTAAATAATATTAAGAAAAAACCACTTTCCGAATTCTGGGGAGTGGGCGTACATAAAAACTGCGCTGTGACAGAAGTAGAAGTAAACGATGGAAATCCTGTTATTGTCTCAGAGAATCAGGTTTATTATAAAGATAAAGTAAAATCCTGGTAATGTTGACCAGAAAATATATTTTGGAGGATAAAAAGATGATAAATGATAAGAAAGTATTATTCAGCGGTATGCAGGCGACAGGTAATCTGACACTGGGAAACTATCTGGGTGCTTTGAAAAACTGGGTGAAATTAAGTGATGAATATGAATGCTTTTACAGTGTTGTAGATATGCATTCCATCACAGTCAGACAGGATCCGGCTACACTGAGAAAGAGAGCGAGAGCACTTCTTACATTATATATTGCAGCAGGACTTGATCCGGAGAAGAATTGTATTTACTATCAGTCTCATGTAGCAGGTCATGCAGAACTGGCATGGATTTTGAACTGCTTTACGTATATGGGTGAGCTTAACCGTATGACTCAGTTTAAAGATAAATCAGCAAAACATGCAGATAATATCAATGCAGGTCTTTTCACTTATCCGGTTCTTATGGCGGCAGATATTCTCCTTTATCAGGCAGATGTGGTTCCGGTTGGTGTGGATCAGATGCAGCATCTGGAGCTTACAAGGGATATTGCCGAAAGATTTAATAATATTTACGGAGATGTGTTTACTATTCCGGAAGCGTATATCGGAAAAGTAGGAGCAAAGATCATGAGCCTTCAGGATCCGTCTAAGAAGATGTCAAAATCTGATGAGAATCCAAATGCAAGTATCTATCTGATGGATGATCCTGATACGATCATGAGAAAATGCAAACGTGCAGTAACTGATTCAGAAGCGCAGATTCTGTACCGTGATGAGCAGCCGGGAGTTAAGAATCTGATCGATATTTACAGTGCATGTACCGGAAAGACACCAGAGGAAGTAGTAAAAGAATTTGATGGAAAAGGCTATGGAGATTTTAAGATGGCTGTCGGTGAATCTGTTGTTTCTGTGCTGAAACCACTGCAGGATGAAGTTGCCAGACTTGAAAAAGACAAAGCCTATATTGATAGTGTGATTAAGAACAATGCGGAAAAAGCAAATTACTTTGCAATGAAGACATTGAGAAAGGTACAGAAAAAAGTTGGTTTCCCTGAGAGAATCCGTTAATCAATGTTTGAAAGGGCGTAAGATATATGAATCATATTCAGACAGCGGGACAGCAGAAATACTATGATTTTGTTGCTGAAAGAGCGAAAAGTATCCGGACAGGTATGATTGTATGGATGAGTCTTCTTTGTCTGGCTTTGATCAGTTTATTTAATAATGTCGTAATCGCAGTGATTATGGCTCTGATAGGAATTACTCTTGCAGTTACAAATCTGAAAGCTCAGAAAGAATTAAAAGGAAAGCTTTCCCATATAGATGATCAGGATGAGTTTTTCAGACAGCTTGCAGACTCTGAAATTGTGCAGACAAAAGATGGACGCATTCTGGTGACGAAGGATTATGCACTTGTCTTTCATACAGATATTGTGATCTATAAACTGAAAGAGATGAAAAAGGTAGAAGTCGGCAGGAAAGAAAATATTCAGAAGTATCTTTTTCTGACTGATAAAAGCGGAAAGCGTCATGAGGTTATGTCATGCATGAAAAAGTGCAGCGATTCGGAAGAATTTGACAAAATATATTATGCATTGAAAAAAAGAGTAGAAGTTAAGTAGAGACGGATGAAAATGAAAGCAGCCCCCGGTAAAGAATGCCGGGGGCTGTATTTTAATCATCTTCTTCGCTCTGTACAGAGTAAGTCTGTCGTTTTCTTGCCATCTCATCACTTTCGAGATATTCATCGTATGTGGTAATCTTGTCAATCAGTTTTCCGCCAGGAACGATTTCCATAATTCGGTTGGCAGTGGTCTGCACAATCTGGTGGTCTCTGGAAGTAAAGAGGAGCACACCCGGGAATTTTGTCATTCCGTTATTCAGTGCGGTGATGGATTCCATGTCCAGGTGGTTGGTAGGTTCGTCTAAAATCAGAACATTTGCACCTGAGATCATCATTTTAGAGAGCATACAGCGGACTTTTTCACCACCGGATAAAACGCGCACTCTCTTCACACCATCATCCCCGCCAAAAAGCATTCTTCCGAGGAAGCCACGAACATAAGTAGCATCTTTTTCTTCGGAATACTGTGTCAGCCATTCAACGATAGTATAGTCATTATCAAATTCACTTCCGAAATCCAGTGGGAAATAAGCCTGAGAAGTTGTGATTCCCCATTTATAAAATCCTTCATCCGGCTCCATCTCGCCCATGAGAATCTGGAAAAGAGTTGTCTTTGCAAGCTCGTTACTGCCAACGAAAGCAACTTTATCATCATGGTTTAAAGTAAAGGATATGTTATCCAGAACTTTTTCTCCATCGATGGTCTTACTAAGACCTTCTACAGTGAGTACGTCATTTCCGATTTCACGGTTCGGACGAAAATCAATATATGGATATTTCCTGCTGGATGGCTGAATCTCATCAAGTTGGATTTTTTCCAGTGCGCGCTTTCTGGAAGTTGCCTGTTTGGACTTAGAAGCATTAGCACTGAATCGGGAAATAAATTCCTGGAGTTCTTTGATCTTTTCTTCTTTCTTTTTGTTCGCTTCTTTCATCTGACGGATGAGAAGCTGACTGGATTCATACCAGAAATCGTAGTTTCCGGCATAAAGCTTAATCTTTCCATAGTCAATATCTGCAATCTGTGTGCAGACTTTATTCAGGAAATAACGGTCATGGGATACAACTATGACTGTATTATCAAAGTTGATCAGGAATTCCTCCAGCCATGCAATTGCATCAAGATCCAGGTGGTTAGTAGGCTCGTCCAGAAGAAGAATATCCGGGTTACCAAAGAGTGCCTGAGCAAGCAGTACTTTTACTTTTTTTGGACCGTCAAGGTTTTTCATGGTTTCATAGTGAAGCTCTGTCTCGATGCCGAGACCGTTTAAAAGGCTTGCTGCATCAGATTCTGCTTCCCATCCGTTCATGGCAGCAAATTCTGCTTCCAGTTCACTTGCTTTGATTCCATCTTCATCGGTAAAATCTTCTTTTGCGTAAATGACTTCTTTTTCCTTCATGATTTCATACAGGCGGGCATTTCCCATCATAACTGTATCTAAAACCGGAAATTCATCATATTTGAAATGATCCTGCTGCAAGAAAGAAAGGCGTTCTCCCGGAGTGATGATCACCTCGCCTTTGGAAGGTTCAAGCTGACCGGAAAGAATTTTCAGGAAAGTTGATTTTCCGGCACCATTTGCACCAATGAGACCGTAGCAGTTCCCTTCGGTAAATTTAATATTAACATCTTCAAACAATGCTTTTTTTCCGACACGTAATGTAATGTTACTTGTACTAATCATTCTTTGACTCCTTAAAATAATATTTAGTAGACTGTTTT
>JBJEMB010000259.1:0-7097 GCA_051879455.1 Lachnospiraceae bacterium | reverse complement strand
AAAAATACTTATGAGGTGTGAGAATGAAAAAACGAGGTTCTTTTAGTTCGAGGTGGGGTTTTATCCTTGCATGTATCGGTTCGGCGGTCGGGATGGGAAATATCTGGATGTTTCCGACCAGAGTGTCGCTTTATGGGGGAGGTTCATTTATCATCCCATATTTTATCTTTGTAGTGCTGATTGGTTCCACGGGAATTATTGGTGAGATGAGTTTTGGACGTGCGACAAGGTCCGGTCCTGTGGATGCGTTTGGAGTAGCATGTGACATGAGAGGTAAGAGAAAGGTCGGAGAAGCAATTGGTCTGATTCCTGTGCTTGGCTCTCTTGCTATGGCCATTGGATATACGGTTGTTCTCGGATGGATTTTAAAATATGCGATCGGAACATTTACCGGGGCAACGCTTGCGGCAAATGATGTAGATGGATTTGGTGCGGCATTTGGCGGTATGGCTTCAGCCTTTGGAAATAACGGGTGGCTTCTTGCGGCGCTTGCGGTTGCTGTAGTTATTTTGATGCTTGGAGTAGAAAGCGGGATTGAAAAGGCGAATAAAGTAATGATGCCTGTCTTTTTCCTTTTATTTGTGATACTTGGAATCTATGTATTGTTTCAGCCGCAAGCGGCAGAAGGATACCGTTATATATTTCGTGTAGAACCGGAAGTGCTGGCGAATCCAAAGACATGGATCTATGCACTGGGACAGGCCTTTTTCTCTCTGTCTATTGCGGGAAACGGAACTTTGATCTATGGATCTTATCTGTCTGATGAGGAGAATATCCCTGCTTCTGCGGCAAGAGTAGCATTTTTTGATACACTGGCGGCGCTTCTTGCAGCGCTGGTTATCATTCCTGCCATGGCAACAACGGGAAGTCAGCTTGATCAGGGTGGCCCGGGTCTTATGTTTATTTTCCTCCCGAATTTATTTAAATCTATGCCGGGAGGGAAGATTGTGGCTATTATATTCTTTGTGGCAGTTTTGTTCGCCGGAATGTCATCTCTTATCAATCTTTATGAGGCACCGATTGCAACAGTTCAGGAAAAATTTGGACTTGGGCGTGTACCGGCATGTGCAGTGACAGGTGTATTCAGCGCCGTTGTGGCTGTTTGCATTCAGGGGATCGTATCTGGCTGGATGGATATTTTATCAATCTATATCTGTCCACTCGGAGCAGGACTTGCTGCGATCATGTTCTTCTGGGTATGCGGAAAAGATTACGTGGAGGAACAGGTGAATAAAGGACGTGGCAAAGCTTTTTATAAAGGATTCTACCCTCTTTGCAAATATGTATTCTGCCCGGTATGTTTTCTGGTACTGATTCTTGGTATCATCATGGGTGGAATTGGTTAAGGAATTGTGTTCCATTTTCTCTAACCATGTGTTATAATTCATTTAAGTACGAGAAGTAATACGATATTGAACTACACAAGTAAGGAGCGATAATTCTTATGAAGAGAGTACTATTGAAACTTAGCGGCGAAGCACTCGCAGGTGAGAAAAAGACAGGATTTGATGAGGCTACCTGCCTGGGAGTTGCAAAACAGGTGAAAAAGCTGGTAGATGACGGAATTCAGGTTGCAATTGTAACTGGAGGAGGCAATTTCTGGAGAGGAAGAACCAGTGAGACAATCGATCGTGTGAAGGCTGATCAGATTGGGATGCTTGCAACAGTTATGAATTGCATTTACGTGTCAGATATTTTCCGATTTGCAGGAATGAAAACAGAAGTTTTTACTCCGTTCGTGTGCGGCGCATTTACCTCACTGTTTTCGAAAGATGCAGCAGTAGAAGCATTAGAGGAAGGGAAGGTAATCTTTTTCGCAGGAGGAACGGGGCATCCGTATTTTTCTACAGATACAGGTGCTGTACTTCGTGCAATTGAGATTGAAGCAGATGCTATGCTTCTTGCAAAAGCAATTGATGGAATCTATGACAGTGATCCGAAGGTAAATCCGGGAGCTAAGAAATACGATGAGATATCCATTCAGGAGATTATTGATAAAAAACTTATGGCAGTAGATCTGACTGCCTCTATTATGTGTCTTGAGAACAAGATGCCGATGCTTGTATTCGGACTGAATGAAGAAAACAGCATTGTAAATACGATGTCAGGAACATTTACAGGAACGAAAGTGACTGTATAATAAGGGAGGATAATATGAACGAGAAATTAAAAGTTTACGAGAGTAAGATGACAAAAACGCTGGCAAATCTTGACGGTGAGCTTGGTTCTATCCGTGCAGGACGTGCGAATCCTAATGTCCTTAATAAGATTATGGTAGATTATTACGGAGCACCAACTCCAATCCAGCAGATGGCCAATGTCTCTGTACCGGAACCGCGTATGATCCAGATTCAGCCATGGGATAAGAGTATGTTAAAAGCAATCTCAAAAGCAATCCAGATTTCCGACCTGGGAATCAATCCGACAAATGATGGTATCACAATTCGTCTGGTATTTCCGGAGCTCACAGAAGAGCGCAGAAAAGAGCTTGTAAAGGATGTTAAGAAAAAAGGGGAAGCTGCAAAAGTTGCAATTCGTAACATCCGCCGTGACGGTAATGATGCATTTAAGAAGCTGAAAGGTTCAGATGTTTCTGAGGATGAGATCAAGGATATGGAAGATGACCTTCAGAAGATGACGGATAAATTTATCAAAGAAGTTGACAAGGCAGTAGAAGTAAAGTCAAAAGAGGTTATGACAGTTTAAACTGTACAGCGGTGGGGTCCGTTGTACTTTGGGACAGATTCCTGAAAAGAGGGGTCTGTCCTTATTGTGTTAAAACAGTTAATATAAAGGAGATAGATTATGATTATTCCGCAGCATGTTGCGATTATATTAGATGGAAACGGAAGATGGGCGAAATCCAAAGGAATGCCCAGAAACTACGGTCATGCTCAGGGAAGTAAGAATGTGGAAGTAATCTGCGAGGAAGCATGGCGGATGGGAATAAAGTACCTGACGGTATATGCTTTTTCCACGGAAAACTGGAATCGTCCAAAGGATGAAGTGGATGCTCTTATGAAGCTTCTGAGAAATTATATGAAAACTTGCCTGAAGACTGCAGCAAAAAATGATATGAAAGTCCGGGTGATCGGGGATATCACAAGGCTTGATGAAGATATACGCACCCGTATTGTCGAGCTAGAGGAGGCAACAAAGGATAATGGGGGACTGAATTTTCAGATTGCGATCAATTATGGAAGCCGTGACGAGATCCTGCGGGCAGTCAGAATGCTTTCAAAAGACTGCGTGGAAGGGAAAGTAGATCCTAAGCAGATTGATGAGCAAGTATTTGAAAAGTATCTGGATACACATGATATTCCGGATCCGGATCTGCTTATCCGGACAAGTGGTGAGCTACGGCTGTCTAATTATCTTTTATGGCAGCTTGCATATACGGAATTTTATTTTACAGATGTTCCGTGGCCGGATTTTTCGAAGGAAGAGCTTGTGAAAGCGATTGAACAGTTTAATGCAAGAGACAGAAGATACGGTGGAGTAAAGGAGGAAGCTTAAGATGTTTAAAACCAGGTTATTAAGCGGAATTGTACTTGTGATTGTGCTCATTGCGACAGTGGGATATGGAGGAAACATACTTTTTGCTGTCCTTGGAATTATCAGTTTAATTGGGTTATCTGAATTATATAAAGTGGTTGATGTGCATAATAAAGTATTAGGGTTTGCAGGATATCTTGCAGCGGTTGTCTATTATGGGATGCTTTTTGCAGGAAACATGGAATATATGACGATGTTTACGATACTTTTTCTTATTGTTACAATGGCTGTTTATGTGTTTTCATTTCCGACATTTCATGCTGAACAGGTTATGACTACATTTTTCGGAGTGTTTTATGTGGCAGTGATGCTTTCTTATGTATATCAGACAAGGATGCTTCCGGACGGAGGTATCGTAGTGTGGCTGATTTTCTTAAGCTCATGGGGATGTGACACTTGTGCGTACTGTGTGGGAGTTTTAATCGGAAAGCATAAGATGGCTCCGAAATTGAGCCCAAAGAAATCGGTAGAAGGAGGAGTAGGAGGAGTTGTAGGAGCGGCTCTTCTGGGTGTAATTTTTGCGTTAGCTATGAATCAGTGGGGCGGTGCTGATGCCAACCCGCTGCATTATGCAATTATATGTGGAGTCGGCGGCATGATTTCACAGGTGGGAGATCTGGCTGCATCTGCAATAAAGAGAAATCATGATATTAAAGATTACGGAAAACTGATCCCGGGACATGGCGGAATACTGGATCGTTTTGACAGCGTGATTTTTACAGCACCGGTTATTTATTATCTGGCAACTTTATTAGCAGGAAATCTTTAAATGACAGGGGAGTATGATTATGAAGAAAATATCTATTTTAGGTGCTACAGGATCAATCGGAACTCAGACTTTGGAAGTAGTTCGTGAAAATGGTGATATAGAAGTCCTTGGACTGGCAGCCGGAGGAAATATCGATCTTCTGGAAAAACAGATCCGTGAATTTCATCCGGTAAAGGCTGCTGTGTGGTCTGAGGAAAAGGCAAAAGAGCTCCGTGTAAGAATTGCTGATACAAAAACCGAGGTAGTATCCGGTATGGATGGCCTGATCGAGATTTCTGTTATGGAAGGGGTAGAGATTCTTGTGACAGCGATTGTCGGAATGATTGGAATCCGCCCGACAATTGAGGCAATCAAAGCGGGAAAAGACATTGCACTTGCAAATAAAGAAACCCTGGTGACAGCAGGACATCTGATCATGCCGCTTGCGAAAGAGTATGGAGTATCCATTTTGCCGGTAGATAGTGAACACAGTGCGATTTTTCAGTCCTTACAGGGAAATGACAGAAGATCTGTGAAAAAGATCCTTCTTACAGCATCCGGTGGTCCGTTCCGTGGAAAGAAGCAGGAAGATCTGTTAAATATCCGTGTAGAGGATGCCTTAAAACATCCAAACTGGGCAATGGGACAAAAGATTACCATTGATTCTTCGACAATGGTCAATAAAGGTCTTGAGGTTATTGAAGCAAAGTGGCTGTTTAATGTAAAGGTGGATGATGTTCAGGTTGTTGTGCAGCCTCAGAGTATCATTCATTCCATGGTGGAATATGAGGATGGTGCTATTATTGCTGAACTTGGAACACCGGATATGAAGCTTCCGATTCAGTATGCGCTTTATTATCCTGAGAGACGATATCTCCCGGGAGACAGACTGGATTTCTGGAGTCTTGGGAGACTGGATTTTGAAAAACCTGATATGGATACTTTTTATGGTCTGGCGCTTGCTTACGAAGCCGGAAGAAAGGGCGGTTCATTACCTACTGTATTTAATGCAGCAAATGAGCTGGCAGTCAGCAAATTTTTGAAACATGAGATTAAATATCTTGAGATCGTAGAGATTATTGAAGACTGTATGTCTGCCCATAAAAATATAGTAAATCCGTCGTTAGAAGAAATCCTTGAGACAGAGGCGGCAACATATGAACGAATCAACAGTAGGAGGTAATCATTAATTTGGGTATAATATTTGCAATACTGATTTTCAGTTTTATCGTATTTTTTCATGAGTTGGGTCATTTTTTACTGGCGAAAAAGAATGGCATAGATGTGGAAGAGTTTGCAATCGGGATGGGACCGAATCTCATTTCAAAAGAGTACAAAGGGACCAGGTATTGCATTAAGATTCTCCCAATCGGAGGCTTATGTATGATGGGAGAAGATGAGGAAGCAACAGATTCCCCGTCAAATTTTAATAATAAGTCTGTGTGGGCACGGATCAGTGTTATTGCTGCAGGACCGGTTTTTAACTTTATTCTGGCATTTGTGTTTGCTGTGATATTGACTGCAATGGTTGGTTATGATAAGCCGGTGATCGCCAATGTTGAAGAAGGGTATCCAGCATATGAAGCGGGGATTCGCGAAGGGGATACGATCGTAAGACTGAACGGGAAAAAGATTAATATTTTCCGTGAGATCAATACGTATAATCAGTTTAACCAGGGAAAAGAGACAGAAATCACTTTCTTGCGTGATGGAGAAAAGAAAACCGTGACTGTGACACCAAAGATGGACGAAGAGCTTGGATACTATCGCTTCGGAATCGGAGGAGGAGCATATACCAAAGCCAATGTATTTACAGCAGTGCAGTACGGAGTTTATGAAGTGAAGTTCTGGATCTGTACGACAGTAGACAGTCTGAAGATGCTTGTCACGAGACAGATTGGAATGGATCAGTTGTCAGGCCCGGTAGGAATTGTAAGTGTTGTTGATGACACGTATCAGGAGAGTAAATCTTATGGGGCATTTGTTGTGCTGGCGCAGTTTTTAAACATTGCTATTTTGCTTTCAGCAAACCTGGGAGTCATGAACCTTTTGCCGATACCGGCATTGGATGGAGGAAGGCTTTTGTTTTTGTTTGTTGAGGCTATAAGAAGAAAAAGAATTCCTCCGGAGAAAGAAGCATATGTTCATCTTGCCGGAATGGCTTTGTTGATGGCGCTTATGATATTTGTGATGTTTAATGATATTAAGAGAGTGTTTTTTTAAAAACTGATATAGAAAAAGAGGTGTGTTTTCGACTGTCGAAAGCATGCCTCTTTTTATGATGTTAACCATAAAGTATTTCGAATTATCGTTCACACTTTTTTTAGATAGAAAACACAAAGCGAACAAAGAATAAAGACTGAAAATTCTGAAAATAAAACAAGAGTAAGGAGTATAAAATAATAATATAAATAATATAAAAGAATAATAAAAAAATATCGTTGACAAATTGGGTTTTAAGTGTTAATATATAAACATAAAATAACAGTTAGGAATTGTAAGACAGACGCGAGCTGTAAACAATTACCTGTTATTACGATCAACACAAGTGTTGGATAAGAATTTCAAGAAAAAGCGCTAAGTATTGGAATAGCAGTTTATGAAAGGAAGGTACGGACCACCAAGAACGTAAACGAAAGATTAATAATCTAACAGAAAGAGGAAAATCCAATGGATAACGGAACAAAGTAGAGGCAGATGCTGATTGATTAAAACAGTATCTGCCTCTACTATTGTGTTGGATATCAACAGAAGAACATGATATAATATACAAATATGAAAATCTACGAATAAA
>JBJEMB010000258.1:4828-39526 GCA_051879455.1 Lachnospiraceae bacterium | reverse complement strand
GTTTAAATTCACTGTTCAGATATCCTTTTTTTTCGTATGTTTCCATAAGAACCTCCTAAATCCTTATTAGCCTTCTGAGATTGATCCTGTCTTTGTATTAGCATATATTAATAGAGCATTATTTGCAATATATAAGGCATTATTTGTATTGAAAAGGGAAATAATGCCTGTTATGATTGCCTTAGATAAAGAAAGCGGAGGGTATGTTATGAAGGTTGTTTTGGAAAGATATCATGGCTTGGGAAATGATTATGTAGTGTTTGATCCGAATAAAAATGAGCTTGTGCTCACGCCGGGAAATGTTAAGATGATCTGTGACCGAAATGCGGGTCTTGGTTCGGATGGTGTATTGGAAGGACCGATTTTAAAAGAAGACGGTATGTATGTTAAAGTATGGAACCCGGATGGCAGTATTTCTGAAACAAGTGGAAATGGTGTTCGTATCTTTGCAAAATATCTGAAAGATGCAGGATATGTTCAGAAAAAGAACTTCAAGTTATTTACTGAAAACGGAGAAGTTGAAGTGACATTTTTGAATGAAGACGGAAGCAGACTCAGAGTGTCTATGGGTAAACTTTCTTTCTGGAGCGATGAGATTCCGGTAACAGGGGAGAGAAGAGAAGTCATTAATGAAGACATGGTGTTTGGAAGAACATTATATCCGGTAACATGTGTGACAATTGGAAATCCTCATTGTGTCATCCCGATGCGTGAGATATCAAAACCGTTAGTATGCAAGATCGGTGATTACGCAGAAATTGCAAGATACTTCCCGAACCGTGTCAATACACAGATTATGAAAGTCATTGATAAAGAAAATATTGCTATCGAGATTTTTGAGCGTGGTGCAGGATATACATTAGCTTCCGGAACCGGTGCCTGCGCAGCAGCCGGTGTTGCTTATAAACTGGGTATGACAAATAATAAAGTGATTGTCCATATGCCAGGCGGAGACCTTCAGGTAGAGGTAGAAGATGACTGGACAGTCTATATGACCGGAGATGTATTTTACGTGGCAAAACTTACACTGAGTAATGAATTTGCTGAAAAGCTTCGGAACGCATAAATGTATAAATGATTACAAGTTTATAAAGGGATATGATATACTAAGGCATAGGAGGAAAAACCTATGCCTTTAAAATTTGTATTTGGACCGTCGGGGTCAGGGAAATCACATTTTCTTTACAATTATATTATAGAAGAATCAGAAAAAAATCCGGAACAGAATTATATCGTACTTGTTCCGGAGCAATTTACGATGCAGACACAGAAAGATCTTGTTACGATGCATCCGAAACATGGGATTATGAATATAGACGTCTTAAGTTTCGGACGTCTTGCTTACCGTGTCTTTGAAGAGACAGGAGGCGGAGATATTCCTGTACTGGATGATGAGGGAAAGAATTTGATACTTAGAAAAATCGCAGCAGATTATGAAGGAGAATTGAAAGTCCTCAAAGGAAATATGAAAAAGCTCGGATATATCAGTGAAGTGAAATCAGTGATTTCAGAATTCACTCAGTATGATATCGGACAGGAAGAGATAGAACAAGTGATGGAGACAGTAGGGGAAGGCTCCGGGCTTTATTATAAGCTGAATGATATCAGGATTTTATATCGCGGATTTTCAGATTATCTGGAAAGAAAATATATCACGAAAGAAGAGCTTCTGGATGTGCTTGGAAAAGAGATAAAAAAATCAGAGCTTTTAAAAAACAGTACTGTGGTATTGGACGGATTTACAGGATTTACACCAGTGCAGAACAGGCTCCTAAGGGAACTTTTTATCTATTGCCGCAAGGTAGTGGTGACAGTGCTCATGGATAAAAGAGAGAATCCTTTCGTCTATAAACATCCGTACCAGCTCTTTGCGTTAAGTAAACAGATGGTCACATCATTAACTGAAATTGCGAAAGAGACGGGGACAGTCCTTGAAGATGCAGAGTATCTTTATGAAAATATTCCTTATCGGTTTAGGGAGAATCCGGCGCTTTCGTTTCTTGAGCATAACCTTTTCCGTTATGAAAAAGAAACATACGACCAAGAGCAGGATTCTGTCTGTATTCATGTGGCAAAAAATCCAAAAGAAGAGGCATTTTCTGTAGCTGGAGAAATTCGTGCACTTGTTCGTAAAGGAGGATACCGTTATCGAGAGATAGGGCTGATCGCAAGCAGCATGGATGAATATGGGGATTATCTGGAAGAAGCTTTTGAAAGTTATGGGATTCCGGTCTTTATGGATCATAAGAGGAGTATTCTTCTGAATTCCTATGTGGAATATATCCGAAGTCTTTTGAATATGGTGGAACAGAACTTTACGTACGAGAGTGTTTTTCGGTTCCTGCATACGAATCTGTCTGGCATTGCGTATGAGGATATCTGTTCTATGGAAAACTATGTTCTTGCCCTTGGAATTAAAGGATATAAAAGATGGCAGGAGAGATGGATCAGACGCCCGAACGATATGACAGAAGAAGAACTTGAGAACCTGAATCACTGCAGAGTTACATTTGTGGAAAAAATTAATGAGCTGGTTTTTGTATTAAAACAGAGAAGGAAAACAGTCAAAGATATCACGATGGCACTTTATGATTTTATCGTTCAGGAAGAGTTTCAGTTGAAGTTAAAGCAGCAGGAAGAAGAATTTCAGGAAGCGGGGGAGCTTGCCCTGGCGAAAGAATATGCTCAGATTTACCGGATATTGATAGAATTGTTTGATAAATTTGTTGAGCTTTTGGGAGAGGAACCGGTTAGTTTAAGCGAGTATTGTAAACTTCTGGATGCAGGGCTTTCAGAGGCAAGAGTCGGTGTGATCCCACCGAGTGTAGACCAGGTTGTGGCCGGGGATGTACAGAGGACTCGCTTAAAGGATATTAAAGTTCTGTTTTTCATAGGGGCAAATGATGCATATTTGCCGGGAACACTTCTTCGCACAGGACTTTTATCGGAAAGAGACCGGGAACAATTTCAAAAAGAAAAGTTTAACCTTGCCCCAGGAGGAAAGGAGCAGGCATATATTCAGAAATTCTATCTCTATATGAATCTTACAAAGCCATCTAAGCATCTTCATGTGTATTACAGTAAAGTGTCTTCGGATGGGAAAAGTATGCGTCCTGCATATCTGATTCAGGAACTTCGAAAACTGTATCCAATGATACAGGTGACGGATGAAGAAGAGAAAGTATTATACCAGCGTGAACTGACTGAAAAAATGGGTATTAGCGAGCTGATAAAAAAAGAACCAGATGAAGACTGGAAAGAATTATATTCCTGGTATGTAAAGCAGCCGGATTTGAAAGAAAAGGTCGAGAGGTTAGTAAAGGCAGGATATTACCGGCGACCAATGGATGGCATGACAGAAGCAGTGGCCAGACGTCTGTATGGTGAAAACTTCATGAACAGCATTACAAGAATAGAAAGATTTTCAGCATGTGCGTTCGCACATTTTCTCACGTATGGTCTGGAACTTAAGGAACAGCCGGAGTATGAGTTTAAACCGGTAGACCTTGGAAATGTTTGTCACAGAGCGCTTGAAAGATATTCGGAAAAAATAGAAAAAGAAAAACTTTCATGGATAGATGTACCGGAAGAAATGCAGAATCGCTGTATTGATGAGAGTGTGGATGAAGCAATTACTGACTATGGAAATAGCGTTTTATACAGTTCGGCGCGCAGTGAGTATATGGTTGTGCGGATGAAGAAGATGCTGAGGCGCACAGTGTGGGCTTTGACAAAACAGTTAGCGGCAGGAGATTTCATTCCTTCTGCGTATGAACTTCGTTTTGGGAACGGAAAAATCGACAGAGTTGATACGTGTGTAGATGAGGATAAAGTTTATGTAAAAGTTACTGATTATAAAACGGGAAGTAAGGAATTTGATATAGTATCTCTGTATTACGGGCTTCAGCTTCAGCTTATGGTCTACATGGATGCGGCAGTCAGGATTCAAAAGAAAAAAACTCCGGACAAGGAAGTGATTCCGGCTGGTGTATTCTATTATCGCATACAGGACCCTTTTGTGGAAAAACCAAAGGAAAAACTGGAGACAGAGGCGATTGACAGTAAGATACTGTGTGCGTTAAAACCAGACGGAATGGTGAATCTTAAGGATGAAGTTCTAAAACATCTGGATAATACAAAGGCAAGTGATTCTATCGCGGCTCCGATAAAGTTTAATAAAAACGGAAGCCTCTCGAAAACATCAAAAGCTGTTTCTGAAGATGCATTTCGTGCAATGATGCAGCATGCGATGAAAAAAGTAGAAGAAGCTCATAAAGCAATTTTATCAGGAGACACAGCACCTCTCCCATATCGTAGAGGAACAGAGAGTGGGTGTGATTACTGTAAATACCGTCACGTTTGCGGATTTGATCTGAAAGTGCCGGGATATCATTATCGTGATCTTGGAAAGATGAGCAAGGAAGAAGCACTGACTAAGATGAGACAGGAAAATGAAGGAGGGGGATCATAAATGGGTGTAACATGGACAAGTGAACAACAAAAAGTGATAGACCTCCGCGGATGTAATATTCTTGTATCAGCCGCAGCAGGTTCCGGAAAGACTGCTGTTTTAGTGGAGAGAATCATTACAATGCTGACAGATGAAATCCATCCTGTCAGCGTAGATGAGCTTCTTGTTGTGACATTTACAGAAGCAGCTGCTGCTGAGATGAAAGAACGTATTCGCCTTGCCATTGAAAAGAAGCTTCTTGAGCGCCCAGATGACGAACATCTCAGGCAGCAGGCAACGCTGATCCATAATGCACAGATTACGACAATTCACAGCTTTTGTCTTTCTGTTGTGAAAGATCATTTTCATGCCATTGATCTGGATCCTGGCTTTCGGATTGGAGAGGAAGGCGAACTTAAACTTTTAAAGCATGATGTGCTTGATGAAATATTAGAAGAAAATTATGCCGAAGGAGAGCAGGATTTTTTGGATTTTGTGTCGGCTTACGGAAGCGGACGGGATGATAAAAAAATAGAAGATCTTATCTTCAGAATTTATGATTATTCAAGAAGCTATCCGGATGCTGAAGGATGGCTTGACTCCTGTGTGGAGGCATACAGTGCCAGGACTTCTGAGGAATTTGAAAAAACAAAATTTTCACGACTTGTAATGGAAAACGTAAAGGCATTGCTTTCTGATGCGGCAGAGATGATCGAGGACGGTCTCATTATATGCGGTATGGAAGACGGTCCTCATGTATACGAAAATGCATTACAGAATGATCGGGAAATGCTGGATAGCTTTCTTGCGGCAGAGACTTTTTCAGAGCTTTCAGATTATATGCAGAACGTAAAATGGACACGTCTTGCGGCAAATAGAGACAAAACTGTATCCGAAGAGAAAACAGAACAGGTCAAAGTTTTAAGAGAGCAGGCAAAAGAACTGGTTGGGAGTATCAGTTCTCAGTATTTCTATCAGAATATGGAAGAACTACTGCAGGATATGAGAGTTTGCAAACCGAAAGTAAAAGTACTTACTGGGCTTGTAAACCAGTTTGCAGAAAGATTTGAATTAAAAAAGCGGGAAAAAGAATTGATTGATTTTTCTGACATGGAACAGTATGCACTTCGGATTTTGACAGAGAAAACAGAAAAAGGATTTGTTCCGTCGGTGATAGCTGAAGAATACAGTAGGCAGTATACAGAAATTATGATTGATGAATATCAGGACAGTAACTTGATCCAGGAGACGATTCTCACAAGTATTTCCAGAATACCACAAGGAGAATATAACATATTTATGGTTGGAGATGTGAAGCAGAGCATCTATCGGTTCCGTCTATCAAGACCTGAATTATTTATGGAAAAATATAATACGTACCGTCTCGATGAGGGAGAGAAACAGAGAATTGATCTTCATAAAAATTTCCGAAGCAGATGGGAAGTACTTGAAAGCACTAATTTTCTCTTTCGTCAGATGATGACGGAATCACTTGGCGGTATTGCGTATGATGAGAAAGCGGCACTCTATCCGGGAGCAGATTATCCGGAGTGCGAAGAGGGATTTTCTGCGGCGACGGAAGTACTTATGATTGAGACTCAGGAAAATGAGAAGGATTTAAAAAGTTCTGAAACATTTTCTCAGATTTCTGAAAAAGAGCTGGAGGCAAGGGCGATTGCCGGTCGCATCAGGGAACTTTTGCGCTGCCATAAAGTTACCGATAAAAAGACAGGGGAGCTTCGCCCTGTGAAGTACTCAGACATTGTAATCCTGATTCGAAGCACGAAAGGATTTTCAGATATTTTTACGGAAGTATTAAACCGAGAGGGAATTCCAGCATTTGCAGGGACATCGGAAGGATATTTTGCTACCCAGGAAATAGGTGTATTGCTTGATTATCTGAGAGTTCTCAATAACCCCGGACAGGATATTGCGATGGCAGCTGTACTGACATCTGTGTTTTGCGGTCTTACAGAGCAGGAACTGGCGCTGATTAAGACTCAGTTTAAAGAACTCCCATTTTCTAAGGCGGTGTTTGCCTATGAAAGAGAAGGAGAAGAGGAGGACATCCGAAAAAAATTAAATACCTGTTTAGGGCAAATGGAACAATTCCGAAAGATTGTCTCGTATACACCGATGCATGAACTTTTGCGGAAAATCATGGAAGATACAGGATATGGAGATTATATGTCGGCGATGCCTGGTGGTGAGCAGCGAAGAGCAAATCTTTCGATGCTTCTTGAAAAGGCCAAAGCATTCGAATCTACCAGTTATAAAGGCCTTTTTCACTTCGTGCGCTATGTGGAACAGTTGAAAAAATATGATGTGGATTATGGCGAGGCGACAATTGAAGATGAACAGGCTGATACAGTCCGGATTATGACGATCCACAAAAGTAAAGGGTTAGAGTTTCCAATTGTGTTTGTGGCAGGAATGGGAAAACGCTTTAATATGCAGGATGTAAGAAGCAGTGTGGTGCTTCATGCGTCACTGGGAATCGGACTGGATGCAATTGACATGGAAAGAAGGACGAAAAGTCCGTGTATTATAAAGAAAGTCATTCAAAAAGAAGAAGCGCTGGAAACTCTGGGAGAAGAACTGAGGGTACTATATGTTGCTCTTACGAGAGCGAAAGAGAAGCTTATTATTACCGGAACGCTTTCGAACCTGGAAAAGAAATCAGAAAGCTGTCGGATGGTTACCTGGCAGACGGCAGATGAATTGAGTTTCAGTCGTCTGAGCAAGGCAGTTACTTACTGGGATTTTCTTCTCCCTGCGCTTATGCGTCTTGATGATGAAGTGCCTATTGAACAAAAGGTTCTGAGATTAGAGGATATTGTCCGGGAATCCGTAGAGGAAGAGGTGACTCAACAAGTTGGGGCACAGTTTTTGGAGCAGTTTGATACGGAAGTAATTTATTCTGAGAATGTCCGAAAGATGATAGAGGAACAATTTCATTATGAATATCCATTCGATGGCAGTCAGAGGAAAAAACTTAAATTCACAGTATCAGAGCTTAAAAAGAGAACATATCTTGAAGAGAGCCTTGGAATGGATATGGGCGGCGATGCAGCGGCAGATGAGTTGGGAGAGATCATGTATGAAGAACCGGAAGTAGTGCCATTACTTCCAAAGTTTTTGCAGCAGAAAGAAGAACTTTCAGGAGCATCCAGAGGTACAGCATATCATCGTGTGATGGAACTTCTGGATTTTACGAAAGAATATGCTGGCAAGAAAAAAACAGATATGTTGGAAGAATTACGAAAAGAGTTAGAGGCATTTTGTGATACGAAAAAAATGTCAAAAGAAGCACTATTGTGCATTCGAAAAGAGGATATTCTGGGATTTCTTACATGTCCGTCTGGGAAAAGAATGCATGAAAGCGCGTTAAATGGAAAGCTGAAAAAAGAGCAGCCATTTGTTCTCGGAGTTGATGCGAGAGAATTATATCCGGATGAAGAGGAAGGAGAATTAATTCTTGTTCAGGGAATTATTGACGCATACTTTGAAGAGGAAGATGGACTGGTGGTGCTGGATTATAAGACGGATAAAGTACGCGAAGCCGAAGAGCTTGTAGAGAAATATCACGCACAGCTTGAATATTATGCAAAGGCATTGGAACAGATGACCGGAAAGAAAGTGAAGGAGAAGATTATTTATTCATTTACACTGGAAGAAGAGATTGTGTTGGATTAATGTAATGCTTACAATGACAGGAAGAAAGTCTGGCAAAAAGGGATAGGATAAATGGAGTGTTGAAGTATGGAACAAAATAGGATAAAATAATAGAAAAGAAACAATCTGACGAGGAAAGAGCATGTTTAATATAGCAGTTTTTGATGATAATGAGAGAGAATTAAATATTATATACGATATTCTTAATGAGTTTTTGAAACAGGAGAATAAAGAGGCCGAAATCCATACATTCACAGTAAAGGAAGAAGTACTTGATTATATCAAAGAAAATCATGCGGACGTAATTTTTTTGGATATTCTAGTTGATAATAAAGTTGTGGGTATTGAGCTGGCAAAAAAGATTAATGAATTGTCAGAACAGACACATATTGTGTTCTTATCAGGATTTCTTCATTATGCAACAGATATTTATGATACAAGGCATATCTATTATGTGCTGAAATCAGAGTTGAGACAACGGCTCCCAAAAGTGTTTGAGAAAATAGAAAGAGTATCTATGTCAGAGGATTCCGGTCTTATTCATATGAAAAAAGGGGGAAAAGATTTAATTCTGGAAAAGAAGAAAATCTGCTATATAGAAAGAGATCGAAGAGTTAGTAATCTATATTGTGACGGACAGACTTATTCTGTAAATTACAAGTTGACTGAATTGGAAGAGATGCTTGCACATCCGGATTTTGTAAGGTGTCATAACAGTTATATTGTTAATTTGCAGTATGTATCAAGACTGGAAAGAAAAATGATTTTTTTAAAGAATGGTATAGAGATTCCGATTAGCAGATCACGGAATGAAGAGGTAAAAACTCAATTTTTAGAATGGCTGCAAAAATATATGTAGTGGAGAGAGAATATGGTTGCTACGATTGGTTTTCTGTTAGTGGCAGTAGCATTGATTATAATCGCTTATCTAAAGGCACTGCAAAGAGAGAATATGAATCTTGTTTTGCAGGAAAATCTGATAAAAGAACATTACAGCACACTTAAATATCAAATGGAACAGACAAGAAAGCTTCGACATGATATTGCAAATCATATTTATATGATTGAGCAGCTTTCGATGCAGAGCGAAAAAAAAGAACAATTAGCCAGTGACTATAAAAATGAACTGGAGAAAACATATCATGTGCTTCAAAGTAAAACATTTTGTGAAGAGCTAATCGTCGATTCGGTTATTAAAAATAAACTGAGGGAATGTCAGCAAAAGCAGATCAAGGCAGACTGTCAGGCGGAAAGATTTTCCATAGGATATATAGAAATCATTGATATGCTGGGACTTTTATATAATGTTTTTGACAATGCGATAGAAGCATGTGAAAAACTGGATATAGAGAATAGATGGTTGAATGTATCTATAAAAAATGAAGGAGGTACATTCATTTTGTTATGTCATAATTCGAAAAATCCGGATATAAGTTTAAAGAACGGACAGAAAACAACAAAGAAAGATAAAGAAAACCATGGAATTGGAAAAGATATCATGAAAAGTATCGTGAAGAAGTATCATGGAAGTATAAGTGCAGAAGACAGAGAGGAAGAATATCATTTAGAGATTGTCTGTAGATGTAAAAGTAATCAGATACAAGGAGAAAGTTAGCAATGTTTGAGAGTAATGTTACGTGGATAGAGGCAGTGACACAGTTGTTGATCGTAGTTCCTTTTTGTTTTCTGATGGAAAAGTCAGTCGGATTTAAAAGAATATGGAAGAATATCCCTGCATGGCTTCCGGCAGGTATCCTTTATACAAGCTGGAATATTTACAATATAATTGTTGTAAGATATCCGCACTTATTAACAGGTACGATTTCACAGACGACGGCATATGGGATTAGAGCAATCAGTGGCCTGGTGTTAATGTTTATTATATTACCATGTTTTTATAAGGGGGGAATAGTCGAACGGTATTTTGCTGCTTTTTTGTTAGAAGAGGTTTCACTTTTTGCCGGTCTGCTTAGATATGCATGCATGATGCTGATTAAAAACAGTTGGTTTTATGACAGGCTGGAACAAAAGATTATTCTATTATTGGTTTTTCGGATATTCATAGAATATATGCCATATTATTTTTTTTATTTTGTTTTTAGAAAGAGATTTGAAAATTATCATAATCTTGTAAGAATGTATAAAAAAATATGCTGTGCAGCGGTGGTGCCGATTATTGTCTTGGAAACAATTTTTGCGTTTATCTCAGGGAGTAAAGAATTTCACGAGCTTTGGAGAGTAATCGCAGGAACACTCTTTTTATTCGCAGTAGTGGGTGTCACAATTTATTTGTTAAAAAAAGAGAATGAACGTATATATCTGCAGAAACAGTTGATGGAAAATCATTACCAATTTATAAAAGGGCAGGAAGAGCAGATAACAGCCATGCAGTCTGAGATTGGCAGACTTCTTGAGGCGGCAGAGGCATTTGAAAAACAGATTGGATACAAAGAAGAAGATTTAAAGTATTATGAAGAGGAGTTAAAGAAAATCCATAGTAAACTACAGCGCGTAGACTATTGTGATAATCTTATGTTAGATGCTGTATTACATAATAAGGCAAAAGAATGTGAAGAGAAAAATATAAAACTGGATATTCAGATGAACAATGTAAATCTGGAGGCAATCCGGGATATAGATATCTTTGAAATTGTGTATGAAATGTTGGAAATCGCAATATGCTATACAACCATGCAGGAAGATGAAGCGTTGAAAAGAATTACAATTAGTGGAAAGAATCTTGCAGGACAAGTTGTAATAGAAACGGTTGCACCAAAAGTATCGAAAAAACAAAAAAGAACTGTGAAAGAAAATAGAAAGCGGTATAGTGTACTGAAACGAAAAGTAAAGAAATTAAAAGGACAGTGCGTTATAAGTACAAAAGAGAATACAGAAAGCATTATTTCTGGTATTCCATGCGAATAGGTGACACATTTATTGATGGTAATGAATGTGTCGCTTTTTTTTTGTGCTTTTCTTTCGAAAATCTTCAGAAATATTATATTGACACACAATATTATATGACATATAATATGGCTAAACAAATAATATTATAAAAAAGAACCTGCGAAGTAAAAGAGGAGTGGGCATATGGTATTTAACACAGGAGCAGCACTGCTGGATGCAATTGTACTGGCGGTTGTATCCAGAGACAAGGAAGGCACTTATGGCTACAAGATCACACAGGATGTGAGAAAAGCTATAGACGTATCAGAATCTACATTATATCCGGTGCTAAGAAGACTTCAGAAAGATGACTGCCTGGAAGTATATGACCAGCAGTTTGACGGACGAAACCGGAGATACTATAAGGTGACGGAAAAGGGAATGGCACAGCTTAATCTGTATCGGGTAGAGTGGAAGAATTATTCCAGTAAGATTAATGGTTTGTTTGAAGGAGGAGAGACTGCATGAATCGAATAGAATAGAATTTATGACTGAATTGGCTGCGCTTTTGCAGAGTTTACCGGAGGAAGAACGAAATGATGCGATGCAGTATTACAATGACTATTTCGATGATGCCGGAGAGGACAAAGAGCAGGAAGTAATTGCTGAATTGGAAAGCCCGAAAAAGGTTGCAGACAAAATCAAGGGAGATATTTTGGAAAATCAGGAAGAAGATTCCTCTTCAAAACAGTGCCCTGGACAATATAAAGCAGCTGAGTATGAATATACTGATGGAAAAGAGAAAAAACTATGGAGCAGCAATGCTTTGAAGATTATATTGATAATAGCGATTATTCTGGTGGGTGGACCAGTGATCATTCCGTGTACAATTGGAGTTCTGGCAGTAATCGTTGGCGGTGTGGTAGCATTATTTGCCATATTTATCGGTTTGGTAATTTTATTTATTGCCCTGGCTATCGTAGGCGTCGCACTTGTAATAGCAGGAATAGCGGCGTTGATTCCGGAGATTGCAGTAGGCCTTGCGCTTTTAGGAGCCGGTCTGATCATTGGGGTGATCGGTGCGATTGGAACAGTGGCAAGTGTGAGACTATGTATCATTGTATTCCCGGGGATTATCAGAGGAATTGTCTGGGTATGCAGAAAACCTTTTCATAGGGAGGCGGTGTCATAAGAATGAAAAAAGGATGGAAGATATTTTGGATTGTATGTGCATCTCTGGCTACAGTTGGTTTGATATGCTGTGCGGCATCTTTTGCGCTGGGGGTAACTGTGGAAGCAATTGAAAGTCGTTATCCGCATGGAATTGCTATCTTTTCAGGGGATGATTATGAAGAATATTATTACGATGATTCAGGGAATAATGATTCGGACGGAGAAAATCACCATGAAGAAGACAGCCATGAAAGCTCTGATATATCAGGAAATCAGGTGAAGGGTGATGGAGAGATATTTGAAGGAGTTGTTTCTGTTGACGGTGACATTTCTGCCGGAGAGGTTGAGATACGTACTGCAGAAGAACTCAAAGATGAGATTAAAATCGTGACAGAAAATATAGATGAACGTCTGAAACTCAAGTACTATAAAGAGGGAAATGAATTTAAGATCACAACAAACAAAAAGATAGCAGGGATAACTGGAACAAAAATCGGAAAAATCTGTATATATGTGCCGGCCGAATATACATTTGAGGAGTTTTCACTGGATATGAAAGCCGGAACTCTTTATATAGAAGATATACAGGCGAGAGAGCTGTCTGTTGACATGGGAGCCGGGAAGGCGGATATCCAGGGGTTTCATGCTGATGAAGCAGAGTTTGACTGTGGAACAGGCGAGATGAATGTCGTTGGTGTTGCAGAGAAGGAAGCAGATCTTGATTGTGGTGTTGGTAAAATTGCTTACACAACGTTAGGAAAAGAAGCAGATTACAATTATAAGATAAATTGCGGAGTCGGTACGATTTCGTGTGGCAGCAATTCTTATTCCGGGCTTGGGGCTGACAAGAAGATTAATAATAGCGCAGACAAAGAGATGAATATCGACTGCGGAGTTGGTGAAGTAACTGTAAAATTTGCAGAAAAATTATAAGATTTCATTTTTTAGTTAAGGAGGAAATGTTTATGGAACCGAAAAAATTATACAGATCAAGAAAAAATCGCATGATTTGTGGTGTGTGTGCAGGAATTGCAGAGTATTTTAACATAGACCCGACGTTGATCCGTCTGGGACTTGTACTTCTGGCTTGTACAGGAAGTGGAATTCTGGCATATTTTATTGCCGCCATCATTATTCCCGATGAGCCGAAAGTACTTTAAAAACACGATGTTAAGTAAATGAAGAATCAGGTGTTCTAGCTTATTATACAGGCTGGGACACCTGATTTTTGTATATTTCTTTTTTTGTTGTCAATACTTATAAGAAAGCATTGGGAATATGAAAGGAGAAGAACTGATGTCGGGAAAAAAGCAAAAACCCATTAAACTTGATGAACTGACAAAAGAAGAAAAATTGAAATATGAAATTGCGGATGAATTAGGACTTTTGGATCAGGTAATGGAAAAAGGATGGAGATCGCTTTCTTCGAAAGAGACTGGAAAAATCGGTGGAATGATCGCAAAAAGAAAAAAGAGCATTGAATAAAAGTAACGAAAATATTACGAATGTTAATTTGTATGAAAAAAGTTTGACATGTGTTGAAAATGCCAAATCCCTTTGCTATAATGCGAAAAAGCCTACAATGTAGAACGTATGGCTTTAAGATGCAGATGACGGGTGAAGATTATGAACAACAGGATTAATGTTCTGGATATTAATATTGACAAATTTACAGCAAAACAAGCAATGAAGTGCTTCATAGAGTTTATGCAGACAGATCCTGTTGATGTTATTGAGATGGTAACAGTAGAGAATCTGATGCAGATGAATGAAACGCCAGATCTTAAGGGATCTGTTCGCGACTTTGAATTGATACTTGCCGGGGAGTCAATGATTCTTGAGTCGGCAGGTGTCACCGACAAAGACTATCTGCTTGAGACAGAAAAACAGACTTTTCTTAAGATGCTCTTCAGATACCTGCATAAGAACCACAAGAGAGTTTATCTGTTGGTTGATACACAGGAAGAAGGACAGGCTCTGTATCATTATCTGGAGCATCATTACCGGGGTGTACAGATAGGTGGTATGGCAAAAGTGGTTGATGAGGACCGTGCCGATGATATGGTAGTAAATGCAGTAAACGGAGCAGATATCGATTGTGTAATCTCCACAATGTCGTCTCCGTTGCAGGAAGATTTTATATTGAAAAACAGAAGCATTTTGAATGCTCATGTATGGCTGGGGCTGGGAAAAGAAGTCCTTGATCTTAAAAAGACAGGGATTATGTTAGGGCGCTTTACTCAGTTTATAACGAAGAAGATTTTCCAGAAGGAAGTTGAAAGAAGGAAAAGGGATGTTTCCAATTCGATGATCCAATAAATAAGAAAATCATAAGAAATCTCTTTTGGTTACTATGTACATTTCGTACAATAGAACAAGATATAAAAAAAGTGAGGAAATAGACAAAAAATTGCTATTTCCTCTTTATTTTTTTGGCAATATATATTAATATAGTCTCTATAAGTATGCAGTTTCTTAAATTATGATATGTTTTTGTTGTGAAAAATGCATATTGAAATGAGTGGAGGAGATGGAATATGATATCTAATCAAATACTTCAAAACACAATTGAAGGATTGAAAGGCATTGCAAGAATTGACTTCTGCGTTATGGACACTGATGGAAAATCTTTGGCAAGTACTTTTTCAGAACAGATCAATCACGAAGACGAAGTGTTATCTTTTGTCAACTCATCGGCAGACAGTCAAGTTGTGCAGGGATATCAGTTTTTTAAGATCTTCGATGAACATCAGTTGGAATATATCCTTCTTGCTAATGGTGGCGGCGACGATGTATATATGGTTGGTAAGATCGCCGCTTTTCAGATTCAGAACCTGTTGGTAGCATATAAAGAGCGCTTTGATAAAGATAACTTTATTAAAAATCTTTTATTGGATAACCTCCTTTTGGTTGATATTTATAATCGTGCCAAAAAATTACATATTGACACAGAAGTGAGACGTGTTATCTTTATTATTGAGACAAAACACGAGAAGGATAGCAGTGCGCTTGATAATGTCCGCAGTCTTCTGGGAAGCAAGGCAAAAGATTTTGTTACAGCTGTGGATGAGAAGAATATTATTGTCGTTAAAGAACTCGATGCGAATGACGGTCACGTGGAATTAGAGAAGATTGCCCACAATTTCTATGATATTTTGAAAAACGATGGGGAAGAAGATGTTTTGATCGCATACGGTACAGTTGTGAATGATATCAAAGAGGTGTCAAAGTCATACAAAGAAGCAAAGCTTGCACTGGATGTAGGAAAGATATTCTTTGCAGAGAGAAATGTGATTGCATACAGTACACTGGGAATAGGCAGATTGATCTACCAACTTCCGATTCCGCTTTGCAAGATGTTCATACGAGAGATTTTTGAGGGGAAATCGCCGGATGATTTTGATGAAGAGACATTGACAACGATCAATAAATTCTTTGAAAATAATCTGAATGTCTCAGAAACATCCAGACAATTATATATCCATCGTAATACGTTGGTATACCGGTTGGATAAACTCCAGAAGAGCACTGGCCTGGATCTGAGAGTGTTTGAGGATGCCATTACTTTTAAAATTGCCTTGATGGTTGTAAAATACATGAAGTATATGGAGTCGTTGGAGTATTAATAATTAGGAGGAGCTTATGATTGAATTAAAAGACGTAAGGAAAGAATACTCAAAAGGGGTTGCAGCCCTCAACGGTATTAATTTGCGAGTTGAGCAGGGCGAATTTGTATTTATTGTTGGAGATAGTGGCTCTGGTAAATCTACATTAATTAAACTGATTATGAAAGAGCTTGATCCAACATCAGGAACTATTATTGTAAACGGACAGAATCTGAACAGGATGAAGCATCGGAAGATTCCGATGTACAGAAGAAGAATCGGAGTTGTATTTCAGGACTTCCGTCTTCTGAAAGACAGAAATATATATGAAAACATTGCATTCGCGCAACGCGTAACAGAGACACCAAGCAGAATTATCAAGAAAAAAGTTCCGGCAGCATTGTCTCTGGTTGGACTGGCACAGAAGTATAAAGCATTTCCGAAGGAATTATCCGGAGGAGAGCAGCAGAGAGTAGCGATTGCAAGAGCAATTGTAAATGAGCCGGCGATTCTTTTGGCCGATGAGCCTACCGGAAACCTTGATCCGACCAATTCATGGGAGATCATGAAGCTTTTGGAAGAAGCAAATGACAGAGGAACAACTGTATTAGTTGTTACTCATAACCAGGAAATTGTAAACGAGATGAAAAAGCGCGTTATTACGATGAAAAAGGGAGTGATCGTAAGCGACGAGAAAAAAGGTGGGTATAATAATGAGAATTAGTACATTTGGATATTCGATGAAACAAGGGGTGAAGAACATCGGAAGAAATAAAATGTTTTCCATTGCTTCTATCGCAACAATGGCTGCATGTATCTTCCTGTTCGGTTTATTTTACTCTATTGTAATTAACTTCAACCATATTGTTGAAAAAGCAGAAGAAGGAGTTGCTATCACTGTGTTTTTTGATGAGGATGCAACTCAAGAGCAGAAAGATAATATTGGCGCTCAGTTAGAGAAGAAAGACGGTGTTCTGGAAGTAAATTATATCAGTGCAAATGAAGCATGGGAAAGTTTCCAGGATGATTACTTCGGAGATTCTAAAGATGCAGCAGAAGGATTTAAGAATGATAATCCTCTTGCTAATTCAGATAACTATGAAGTATATATGTCAGATGTGGAAAAACAGAAAGAAGTTGTTGAGTTTGCAGAAGGTCTGGATGGAGTCCGCAAGGTTAACAAATCCGATGTCGTAGCAAAGACGCTGACGAGTGTCAATAAGCTGGTATATTATGTGTCTGTAGCGATTATCCTTATCCTTCTGGCAGTATCTATTTTCCTGATCAGTAATACAGTAACAATGGGTATTACGGTGCGGCGTGAAGAGATTGCAATTATGAAGTATATCGGTGCAAAGGATGGATTTGTCCGTGCTCCGTTTGTAATAGAGGGTCTGTTGATCGGTATTGTGGGAGCGATTCTTCCTCTGGTACTTTTGTACTTTATGTATGACAAAGCGGTATCCTACATTATGACAAGATTCAGCCTTTTGAATAATATTATGACATTCCTTCCGGTTTCCGAAGTTTATAAGACTCTTCTTCCGGTCGGAATCGCACTTGGAGTAGGAATCGGTTTTGTAGGAAGTTTCTTTACAATTCACAAACATTTACGTGTATAATAAGATTTAGGGGGATACATAAATGCGAGGTAAGAGGATGATGAGTCTTCTGCTGGTAGCGGTGCTGTGTTTTGGCATAGTGATTGAAGCAAACGCTTCTAGCATCAGCGAGACGAAGAAGAAGGCCGAAGAGCTGGAAGAGAAAAAGAAAAGCGCAGAGGCAGAAAAAGAGTCCATTGCCAATCAATTGAATACCATCCTTTCTGATATGGAAGTGATGGAAGATACAATTAATAAAAAAGAAGAGGAAATCACAGCAAAAGAAGAGGAATTGATCCAGGCTAGAGTAGATGAGAACGATCAATACGAAAGTATGAAAAAAAGGATCAAGTACATGTACGAGAATGGCAACAGCCAGTTCGTAGAAATTCTTTGCGAGTCGAAAGACTTAAGCGACTTCCTGAATAAGACAGAGTATATTTCTACAATATCTGAATATGATAGAGATATGCTGAAAAAGTTCCAGGAAGTTGTTAAATCTGTTGAAAAACAGGAAAAGGAACTGAAAGAAGAGCAGGAAGAGATGAAAGTCCTTCAGGATGAGCTTATTGAAAAGCAGTCCAATATGGAGACTTTACTTGCAAGCAAAAACGAAGAAATAGATGAGCTGAAAAAAGAGATAAGTTCCAATGAAAAAAAGATGAAAGCATTGGAAGAAGCAGCAAAAGCTGCAGAAGAAGCGGCGAGAAAACAGCGCGAAGCTGCCGCTGCCGGCGGTGGCGGTACTGCAGGAGCATCTGTAGTCAGCGGTAATGGTATGTTTACACATCCGTGCCCGGGATATACCCGTATCTCCAGTACATTTGGCTATAGAAAAGCACCTCTTGCAGGAGCGAGTACGAATCATAAAGGTGTTGATTTTGCTGCACCGACAGGAACACCAATCTATGCTGCGGCTGGCGGAACAGTTACATCTGCCGGTTACAGTGGTAATGCCGGAAATATGATCGTTATCAACCATGGAAATGGGCTGCAGACATATTATATGCATTGCAGTAAGATTTATGTAAGTGCAGGAACAAAGGTTGAAAAAGGACAGAATATCGGAGCAGTTGGTTCTACAGGAAATTCAACAGGACCTCATCTGCATTTCCAGGTAATGTCCGGTGGAGTTCCGGTTAACCCGATGAATTATTTATAAGACAGGAATTGAAAAATGAATAATAAAAAGAGTTTCTGGCAAGGGACGCTATGCGGCGCCCTTGCTATATTATTAGTAATAGGACTTGTGTCCTGTGGATTGAAAACAGATGGGGGAAGCACATCTTCCCAAAAGGCATTGTCCGTAGAAGTTAAGAAAAAGCTTTCGACATTAAAAAGTCTGATTGATGAGAATTATCTTCATGAGGTAGATGAAGAAGCTTTAGAGCAGGGAATCTATGAAGGCTATATCAGTGGGCTTGATGATCCCTATTCAGTATATTATGACGAAGAAGATACGAAGTCTCTTATGGAGACAACAGAGGGTGAATATGAGGGCATCGGAGCGGTCATGCAGCAGGACAAAGACAGCGGGATCATTACTCTCACCCATATATATGAAGATTCTCCTGCAATGAAAGCCGGTCTCAAGGATGATGATATCCTCTATAAAGTTGAAGATATGGAAGTGACCGGAGAAGATCTGAATGAAGTTGTATCCCACATAAGAGGCGAGAAGGGTACGAAAGTCGAGCTGACGGTTCTTCGGGGAAAGAACAATAAAGAAGTGAAAGTCACAGTGACGAGAGGAAAGATAGAAGTCGAGACAGTTGAATCAAAGATGCTGGAAGATAAAATCGGTTATCTGGCTGTGAGCGAGTTTGACTCTGTTACTCATGATCAGTACGAAGAAGGGCTAAATGAGCTCGAAGATCAGGGAATGGAAGCGCTGGTTGTTGACCTTCGCGGAAACCCGGGAGGAAATCTTCAGACTGTCTGTGATATACTTGACTTAATGCTTCCGGAAGGATTGATTGTGTATACAGAGGATAAGAACGGAGAACGTCAGGATATGACTTCTGATGAGGAGCATCAGTTTACCCTTCCAATGACAGTTCTGATAGATGGAAACAGTGCAAGTGCATCGGAGATTTATGCCGGAGCAATCCAGGACTATGGACTTGGAAAGATTGTGGGGACAAAGACATATGGAAAAGGAGTGGTCCAAAAGATCTTTGATCTGAAAGACGGAACCTGTGTAAAGCTTACGATCGCTGAGTATTATACTCCGAAGGGACGCAATATTAATGGTAAAGGTATCACTCCGGATGTCGAGATCAAGTACGAATATGATGAGGAAAATCCGCAGGCAGATAATCAGCTTGAAAAGGCAGTAGAGGAATTAAAGAAAGAGATGTAATTTTAGAAAGGGAATGAGAGCATGAAAATACTGATTAAAAATGGACATGTAGTAGATCCCCTGACAAAAATGGATGAGTGTTCTGATGTGTTGGTGGATGGCGACCGTATTGTAAAAGTTGGAAAACAGATAGAGGAAAAGGCAGATCAGACGATCGATGCAAAGGGATGTTATGTAATGCCGGGATTTATTGATCTTCACGTACATTTCAGAGATCCCGGACTGGAATATAAAGAGACATTGGAGACTGGCGGTAAGGCAGCAGTGAGAGGCGGAGTGACAACGGTCTGTGCAATGCCTAACACAAAACCGGTTATTGATAACGGAGAAAAAGTAGCCGAGGTGCATAGAAGAGCCGAAGTAGAATCACCGACACATGTGATTCAGATTGGAGCTGTGACAGTCGGACAAAAGGGCGAAGAACTGGCAGATATAGAAGGTATGGCATTGGCTGGATGCCATGCAATCAGCGAAGACGGAAAGTCTGTAATGAATGCAGCCCTCTATAGAAAAGGTATGAAGATTGCCAAAGATGCAGGGATTTCTGTATTTGCCCACTGTGAGGATATCAACATGGTAGAAGGCGGAGTCATGAATGCCGATAAGAATACAAAACGTCTCGGACTTCGTGGAATCACAAATTCTGTAGAAGATGTTATTGTTGCAAGAGATATTCTCCTTTCAAAAGAAACAGGAGTAAGGCTTCACCTTTGTCACTGTTCTACAGAAGACAGTGTTAAGATGATAAGAGCAGCAAAAGCGGAAGGGCTTCCTGTGACAGGAGAGGTTTGCCCGCATCATTTTATTCTGACATCTGACGATATCAAAGAAGATGATGGAAATTATAAGATGAATCCACCGCTTCGAAGTAAGGCAGATGTAGAAGCGCTGAAACAGGGGTTAAAGGATGGAACAATGGATGTGATTTCCACGGACCATGCGCCGCATTCTGCAGAAGAGAAGAATAAATCTATGGCAAAGGCAGCATTCGGAATCGTAGGACTTGAGACAAGTGCTGCTCTCACATATACGTATCTCGTAAAAGAAGGAATCTTAAGTGTGATGGGTATGGCTGAAAAGATGAGTTTTAATCCTGCAAAGATCCTCGGACTCACGGAAAAAGGTTCTATATCAGAAGGAAAGATTGCAGATATCGTGATCTTTGACCCAGATAAGACGTATAAAATCGACAAGAATACATTTGCTTCTAAAGGGAAAAATACACCGTTTGATGGATTTGAGGTATCCGGAGAAGTGAAATATACCCTTGTAGATGGAAAAGTTGTTTATCAGCCATAATGAGTTTATAAAGAGGAGGAAAATAAAATGATCAACAAATTAGTTGCGAACATTAAAAAGACAGGAGCACCGATTGTGGTAGGACTTGACCCAATGTTAAATTATGTGCCGGAGCATGTGCAGAAAAAAGCATTTGCAGAGTACGGAGAGACACTGGAAGGAGCAGCAGAGGCAATCTGGCAGTTTAATAAAGAAATTGTAGATAAGACATATGACTTGATCCCGGCAGTGAAGCCGCAGATTGCTATGTATGAGCAGTTTGGAATCCCAGGACTTTTAGCATTTAAAAAGACAGTAGACTATTGTAAGAGCAAAGATCTTGTAGTAATTGGTGATATTAAGCGCGGAGATATCGGATCTACATCCGCAGCTTACGCAGTGGGACATATCGGAAAAGTACAGGTAGGAAGCAAAACGTATGCTCCATTTGATGAAGACTTTGTGACAGTAAATCCATATCTTGGTTCAGACGGTGTAAATCCATTTGTTAATGTATGCAAAGAAGAAAAAAAAGGTCTTTTTATTCTTGTAAAAACGTCAAATCCATCCAGTGGTGAATTCCAGGATCAGCTCATCGACGGACGTCCGCTCTATGAACTGGTAGGTGAAAAAGTAGCAGAGTGGGGCGAAGATTGTATGGGAGATGAATACAGCTACATTGGAGCGGTTGTAGGCGCAACTTATCCGGAGATGGGAAAAGCGCTGAGAAAGATTATGCCAAAGAGCTACATCCTTGTGCCAGGTTACGGTGCGCAGGGTGGCAAAGGAAAAGATCTCGTACATTTCTTTAACGAAGACGGACTTGGCGCAATCGTAAATTCCTCCAGAGGAATCATCGCTGCATATAAACAGGAAAAATATGCAAAATATGGCGCAGAAAACTTTGGAGACGCATCAAGAGCAGCAGTAGAAGATATGGTAGCAGATATCAAGAGCGCATTATAGGAAGGAGTTTATATGGACAGAAGAAAAGAATGTGTGACGGTTATTTCGCAGGAAATGCTGGCGGACGGGATTTTCAGTATGTGGCTTCGGACAGATGCAGCTGCGGAGGCAAAGCCGGGACAGTTTATTGCGATGTACACGAATGATCCGAGCAAGCTTCTGCCGAGACCAATCAGTATTTGTGAGATTGATGCTGAAAAAAGCCAGCTGAGGGTTGTATATCGTGTGACCGGTGAAAATACAGGGACAGAGCAGTTTGCTAAGATGAAAGCGGGAGATACGCTTTTCGTAGTTGGCCCTCTGGGAAATGGATTCCCATTTGAAAAGGCAACAGGAAAGAAAGCATTTTTAATGGGAGGTGGTATCGGTGTCCCACCGATTCTGGAGCTCGCAAAACAGATGGATTGTCAGGAGAAGCAGATTGTCGTAGGGTATCGCGATGCACAGATATTTTTAAAGGAACAATTTGAAGAAAACGGGAAGCTTTACATTTCCACAGAAGATGGAAGTGTGGGAACAAAGGGAAATGTTATGGATGCGATCAGAGAAAATTCTCTGGATGCGGACGTTATTTTCGCCTGTGGACCGATGCCGATGCTCCGTGCAATAAAGCAGTATGCCGAAGAAAAAAATATAGAATGCTATATTTCTCTGGAAGAAAGAATGGCATGTGGGATTGGAGCGTGCCTTGGATGTGTGTGCAAGACAAAAGAAAAAGACCATCACAGTAATGTAAATAATCAGAGGATCTGCAAGGATGGTCCGGTATTTCTGGCTACGGAGGTGGAGATCTAATGGCAGTAGACATGCGTGTAAATATAGCTGGTGTAGAATGGAAAAATCCGGTAACGGTGGCTTCCGGAACTTTTGGATCCGGTGCGGAGTTCGCAGAGTTTGTGGATCTGAATAAGCTTGGTGCGGTGACCACAAAAGGAGTTGCAAATATTCCGTGGGCAGGGAATCCGACGCCTCGGGTTGCAGAGACTTATGGCGGCATGATGAATGCGGTAGGACTTCAGAATCCTGGGATTGACCTGTTTTGTAAGAGAGACATTCCATTTCTTCATCAGTATGACACAAAGATTATTGTAAATGTATGCGGTAAATCCACCGAGGATTATTGTGAAGTGGTTGAACGTCTTGCGAATGAAGATGTAGATATGCTGGAGATTAACATCTCTTGCCCGAATGTCAAGGAGGGCGGTATTGCATTTGGTCAGAATCCGAAAGCAGCAGAAGATATTACAAAGGCGGTAAAGAAATATGCAAAGCAGCCGGTAATTATGAAGTTAAGCCCGAATGTCACGAGTATAGCAGAGATGGCAAAAGCAGTGGAAGCCGGTGGTGCTGATGCGGTTTCACTTATCAATACACTGACCGGTATGAAGATTGATGTAAATCGCCGCAAATTTGTGCTTGCCAATAAAACGGGTGGTGTGTCCGGACCGGCTATTCATCCGATTGCGGTCCGTATGGTATATGAGGCGGCCAATGCAATTAAAGTGCCAATCATCGGTATGGGCGGTATAGCAAAAGCGGAAGATGCAATTGAGATGATCCTTGCGGGAGCAAGTGCAGTGTCTGTAGGAACTGCAAACTTTCATAATCCTGCAGTGACGATGGAAATCGTAGATGGCATTGAGAAATACATGGAACAGTATGGTTTCTCCCACGTATCCGAGATGGTAGGAATTGTAGAATAAAGCGTGAAAAAAGAAAGGGCATTTTAAAAATGTCCTTTCTTTTTTTGCGCTTTATTCATATCGTTCATCGATTACTCGTTTTGTCTTTTTCTCACTTCTTGGAAGGAGTCCAAGTTCGACAACTTTAACAAGAGGTGTGAATCCGATGCGGCTCTTTACTCTCTCTGCGATCCGTTTTGCAAGATCTAAGAAATCTACACTTCCGTTTGTCTCCACGTAGATACGCATTGTGTCACGACCATCCAGATGAGAGATACGGATCTGATACTCGCTGGATACTTCCGGGAATTCTTTCAGAATTTCTTCAATCTGACTTGGGAATACGTTTACACCTTTGATCTTCATCATGTCATCCGTTCTTCCCATAATCGTATCAAGCCTTGGGAATTTACTTCCGCAAGGACAGGTTCCCGGAATGATTCGGGAAAGATCGTGAGTGCGGTAACGGATCAGCGGAGCACCTTCTTTTACAAGTGTGGTAATGACAATTTCACCAAGTTCTCCATCCGGTACAGGTTTTAAGGTTACTGGGTCAATGATCTCGATGTAAATATAGTCATCCCAGTAATGCATTCCGGTGTCATATTTACAGTTAATACCGATACCCGGTCCATAGATCTCAGTAAGTCCATAGATGTCATACAGTTCGATTCCGAGCTCAGTTCTTATGCGGTTACGCATCTTTTCACCCCAGCGCTCAGAACCGATGACACCTTTTTTCAAACATATCTTATCTTTGATGCCACGTTTTTCTATCTCTTCTGCAAGGAGAAGGGCATAAGAAGAAGTTGCGCACAAAACAGTGCTCTTCATATCCATCATCATCTGCAGTTGTTTATCCGTGTTGCCGGGACCCATTGGGACAACCATTGCGCCCAGTTTTTCTGCACCGTTCTGGAAACCGATGCCGGCAGTCCATAATCCATAACCGGGAGTGATCTGGATACGGTCCATATTTGTGATGCCGGCAGTCTCATAACAGCGGGCAAACATAATCGCCCAATCATCAACATCCTTTGCAGTGTATGGGATGATGACGGGGAGACCGGTTGTTCCTGAAGAAGAGTGAATTCTTACGATATCTTTTTCGGGAACAGTCATTAGTCCGAGAGGATAAGCTTCTCTCAGGTCATTTTTCTCAGAAAAAGGAAGCTTTTCAAAATCTTCCGGGCTGGAGATACCGGAGATCCCTGCTTCTTTTAGTTTTTTACCGTAAAAGCTTCCGGCATTTATAAGTGCCTGAATCTGATTATTAACCTGACTGATCTGTAAATTGGAAATCTGCATAATATTAAATATCCTTTCTGTAATATATTAGTGATCATGAGTTCTTACATACTCGAGTGCCCGGAAATTCAGTTCATGAAATTTTTCCGGCAGTCGCATCTTTATTGCAAGTTTGATATCTTCTTCTGTAAGACCGAGAGCTCCGCTGTGAATAGCGGCACCGAGAAGAAGAATATTTAAAACTTTCGGAGAACCTATTTCATGACATGCTTTTTCGGTATCTACTACAAGAAGATTTGAAACATGTTTCCTGAGATAAGCAATCATCTCATCCCCGTTATAGGAAGAATCAGATAGAGTAGCTGTCACAGGCATAATTGCCCTTTTGCTTACAACTACCTGACCATTGTCTTTAAGGAAGGGGAGCATTCGGACTGTCTCACCAGGCTCAAATCCAAGAATAATATCCGCTGTCTTTTCTGCAATCATCGGAGAATAGAGATGCTCTCCGAGGCGCACATGGCTGAATACGCTTCCGCCTCTTTGCGCCATACCGATTGTTTCAGCGCTCATGACAGGAATGTCTTTTTTCATGGCAGCTGCTGCGATCAGTTTGGAGGCGAGTACAGTTCCCTGACCACCTACACCGCATAATACGATATTTTTATTCATGACTTGCACCTCCTGTTATAGCATTTGTCGGGCAGATCTGGCTGCACAGTGTACATCCGGTACAAAGCGAAGGATCAATGCATACCTGTCCATCTGCAATAATGAGAGCGGGACAGCCAAGCTCACGGATACATTTTTTACAGCCGATACATGTCTCAGAATTTATATGCATGCTGCCAGAAGGCTTTGTGATGGCAATGCATGGTGATTTGAAGATAATGGCCTTCACACCCGGAGTATCAGCTACACGTTTTACACAGTCTACGGAAGATTTAAAATCCAATGGATTGCAGGTTTCAATCACTGTGAGACCAATCCCCCGAAGAACAGCTTCGATATTTACTTTAGAAACGATGTCTCCCATCATCGTCTGACCTGTACCTGGATGTGGCTGGTGTCCGGTCATGGCAGTTGTGGAATTATCCAGTATGATAAGGGTCATTTCTGCCTGATTGTAAACGGCATTTATGACACCGGTAATTGCCGAGGCAAAAAATGTAGAATCACCTACGAAAGCAAAACAGGAAGTGTCAGGTTCGATTCGTCCTACTCCCTGGGAAATCCCAAGCCCTGCGCCCATGCAAAGACAGGTGTCTACCATATCAAGTGGCATGGCATTGCCCAGGGTATAACATCCGATATCACCACAGAAAATAGTCTTTTTACCTTTCATGGCTGTTTTTACAGCATAGAAGGAAGCGCGGTGTGGGCAGCCGGCACATAGAACGGGTGGTCGAACCGGAAGATCAGGGGATTTTTCCTCTTTGCAGTCACAGGATTTATGGTCAATTTCAGATTCAACGTTTGTTATTCCAAGAAAATCTTTTATATTCCTATCCACACTGTCTCTTGAGTTTTCGCCTGCATTTTTTAGATGATGGGAAAGTTTTCCGTATATTTTTGCAGGAAGTTTGTATTTTCCACATATATAAGTCAATTCACGTTCAATCACAGGGTCAAGTTCTTCCAGACAGAGAACTTCATCAAGCCCTTTGAGGAATTGGAGTGCCAGCTTTTCCGGAAATGGATGAGGCGTAGCAACTTTGAAAAGACGAGGCTTATAAGGAATATCAGAGGAATCCAGTGTTTCCATGGCGTATGTAAAACTGATTCCGCCTGCTGCGATTCCTTTTCTGGTAATTTGCTTTTCAGAATCTGTTTTTGTTAGATCATGATCGGAATCGAAGTAAATCTGGTTTCTCATATAAGTGGAGAAATCATCAGCCAGTTTTACATTTCTGTCTTCTATCTTTATATGATTCTGATATGAGAGGCGCGGAAAGATTACCCAGCGTTTGGAATCTTTTATGAAGCCTTCCGGTGTATGTAAAGTGTATTCGTCAGTATCTTTTATGGTAATAGAAGCATATCCATGGCAGACTCTTGTGGTTGGTCTTAAAAAAACCGGAGTGCCATATGCTTCGGAGTATTCGAAAGCTTCCTGAACCATCTCATAAGCTTCCTGGGCAGAAGTGGGATCAAAACAGGGAAGCTTTGAAAAAGCAGCAAAATGTCTTGTGTCCTGTTCTGTCTGAGAAGATACCGGGCCAGGATCATCTGCGACCAGAATGACCATGCCTCCTTTGACTCCGACATATTCCAAGCTCATAAGAGGGTCTGATGCCACATTCAGGCCTACCTGTTTCATAGTAACCATGCTGCGGGCACCGGCATATGCCGCACCGGCGGCAACTTCCATGGCAGCTTTTTCATTGACAGACCATTCTACATAGGTGCTTTTGGGTCTGTGTTTTGCGACAGTTTCAAGAACTTCCGTAGATGGGGTACCCGGATAGCCAGATACAAGATTTACCCCGGCAGCAATTGCACCCATAGCGATTGCCTCATTTCCCATTAAAAATTCTTTATGCATAGTTTCACCTCGGAATAAAGTTATAATTAAATAGTATTTTATCATTTTACCATACTAAAGGGAAAATTTTAAGTATCTTTTAAAATATGATAAAACGTTTGGAAGAAGAATAGATTATACATAAAAAAACAAATGAGGTTTTTCTGAACCTCATTTGTTTTTTTGTGTTATTTATTGTTTCTTTGTAGTTGCCGGATTATCGATAACTGTGATAATGCCTTTCTTCCACATGATTCTGGATGTAATGATTGCGATTGGAAGCATAGCAATAATCAAGAATCCGATTGCTCCGAACAGAGAACCGCCGGATGAAATACGTACAAGGAGTGACAGAACGGTTACGATAACCAGTACAGGGATAACACCCTTTGTTCCGCCTTTTACGATCCTGTCACCGGAACTGCTGCTGGAGAATAATCCAAGTGTCAGTGAACCGAACAGTGCAGGAATAATATAGTTGGAAGCAGTTTTTACTGCAGGTATTTCAAATACGAACTGTATTCTTGAGCTTAAAAGTGCTGCCAGAGCCAGAATGATAACTGTCATAATAGAAGAAACGGCTACTGCAACAGAGGCAATTGCATCACCTTCCGGTGTATTCTGCTCGGTATCAGATAATTTGATCGCATTAATTGCACACGGAACTTTTAAGTTCATGATATTTCCTGTAATAAATGTAAGGTAGGAGGAGCTTCCGAGGATTGGAGTATAACTAAGTGCCTCAGAAATACCAACCGGAATGTAGATCATCAGGATACTGATGGTCGCCAGATTAAATACATCGCCGAAAGAAGGCATTGCATCATAGTATGTCAGCACGATAAAAGGAATTGAGATCATGTAGATCAATGCGATTAAAGTGCCAAGACGTCCTCTGCTGTGAGACCATTGCTGGAAAGGATCCATTGTAACATTATTTTTCTTGTCCTTGCTCATCTTTTTTACCTCCTCTTACTGTAAAATGCTTGTCCATAATATTGATGAAACCATACCGCCGATCATGGAGAATGCCATGATGAAATCATTCAGCCATTTTAGTTTTGGTTTCGAAGCCAGAACACCGAGAACAACAGCGATTACGAGACCGGTAAGCATAACTGCAGCCTGAATCGTATCACCGATCAAAAGTACCGGAACATATACGGCAAACAGACAAAGCATGAATGTACCGCTCAAAACATATTTCCATGTGCTTGCATTTTCTGTCTTTGCAACGCTCATGCAGAGTTTCTTACCAAATGGAAGAAGGATACAGAATCCACTTAACATTCCGACGCTCATAAGGATCATAACGACACCGAACTGACTTCCTGTCGCGCTCTCTAACATCTGTGCACTTGTCTCGTAGCCGATTGCAGAGGCAACACTACTTGAAATCAGTGTTTCGTAAGACAGAGAACCGATAACCGAAAGTCTCCACCAGGACCATACGGTTCCAAGTACTGGGATCAGAGCAAATAATCCTACTACGATAGAGAGACTTGGTACAATTGAAAATACAAGACTGGATTTAATGACTTTTTTTACAGTCTGCTCACTGATACCAAGTTCCAGACATCTTTTATATGCCTTTTTGAGGTAGGCAAGGGAAAAGAGAACGATATAGATCAGACCGCCGATAACCAGTGCCAGCAACAAAGGGCTTGTAATTATTTCTTTCATAATGCTTCATTCCTTTCTTCTTTTGTGTTTCTACTTCTACTTATGTTCTTCCAGCCATCTCATGGCAGTATACGCATATACTGCGCTTCCAGGTGCAAGAACAGATTCATCAAATTTAACTTTCGGGTGATGCTGTGGATATGCATAACCAAGATCCGGGTGTCCTGCCGCGAGAGCAAGCATGATAGAAGGCACTTCCTGACTTACATAGGCAAAATCTTCAGAACCTGCTGCTTTGGAAGCTTTTCCTTCGCCCGCCATTGCAAGAAGTTGTCCCTGTGTAAATGCTTTTCCCTGTCCGAGAAGTTCTTTTACGTATTTGGCTGTGCAGACAGATAAGTCTCCATCATTTTTCAGAACCGGACATCCTCTGTCGAAGGATACTTCAGCAGTTCCGCGGAAAGAAGCCGCAATTCCCTGACAGATTTCAGTCATTCTCTGTTTGATGTAGGATCTGACTTCTTCATCATAAGTCCGGATAGTTCCACCCATGTCTACAGTGTCAGGAATTACATTTGCTGCCTGACCTGCGTGGATCGTTCCGATGGTCAGGACTGCCTCATCAATCAGTCCCAGCTCTCTTGCATGGATTTCCTGAAGAGAGGTAATAATGTGTGCTGCAATTGTGACAGGGTCTACACCAGCATTTGGCATAGAACCGTGGCAGCCTTTACCCTGAATGTGAATGTTAAAATAATCTGCGCCCGGTGCGCTGATGCCTCCGTCGCTTACAATGACAGTGCCTGCCGGGAATGGCTGCCCGGCCATAACATGAATCATCAAAGCTGCATCGACATCAGGATTTTTCAGTACACCGCCTTTGATCATATCGTGTGCACCCTCAAAAGTCTCTTCTGATGGCTGGAACATCAGTTTTACTGTTCCTTCAATCTCATCTTCATGTTCCTTCAAAAGTTTTGCAGCACCAAGCATCATCGTTGTGTGCATGTCATGACCACAGGCATGCATTTTCCCTGTCTCAGATGGAAAATCAACATCTGCCTCTTCATGGATAGGAAGAGCGTCCATATCGCCGCGGATCAGGAATACTTTTCCCGGTTTTTTGCCTCCGGCTGTAACAACGACACCGGCTTTTCCACAATCCTGTGGATCATATCCGATTGATTTGAGTTCTGCTTTGACAAATTCAAGTGTATCGTGCAAGTCAAATCCGGTCTCAGCATGTCTGTGAAGATAATGTCTTTTCTCAACTAACTGTTGTTCATAGCCATTTGCTTCGTTTAAAAATTGTTCCGCATTCATTCTTCAATTCCCCCTTCCTTCAAATATAGATTTTAGGAATAAATAAAGAACACTTATTTATTTAAATTATAAGTTAAGATTCAGAAATTGGCAAATAGTTATATAATATTGTATGAAAATTTGGGAACTATGTATAAAAATCAAAGTTAAATTGGTATTTATAGAAGATAAATATTGATTTATGGAACAGTTTGTTAGACAATAGAAGAAGAGAGATGAGGAGGAAACGCGTATGAATTGTCATATTCTTGTTATTACATCATCGTATTTGTCTCAATATATGAAAGATACATTGAGAACACAACCGGAAAATATTGTTTTTCGATTTGCAGAATATCAGAAATTCTCAGAACTGGAGAAAATCTACCTTGAAAATGAGAGCTGGGCGGACGGAGTTTTTACAACAGGTATTGTAGTACAGACTGTTTTGGAGCGTACCATTAATATTCCTTTAAAGCCAATATTGTCACTTGGAACGGACAATGAAAGCTTTTACCGGATTCCTTTGAATCTATTGATTGAAAACCGCTTTTTTGACCCCGAGAGAATCGTTTTTGACGTGTTTGTTAATGTGCTTCCGCAAGCTTCTGTTTTGAGTCTTTTAGAGAGCAAAAGCGTGAACCATATGTTTCCGGAATTTTTCAAATGGCTTTCCGGTGCGACTCTTAAGGAACTGGAGCAGGTTGAAAATGATACATTGGAACGGATCAAACAGTTATGGGAGAATGATAAGATCGATATGGTTATCTGTCGTTACAGCAGTCTGGTCCCACGTCTGAAAGAATTGAATATTCCGTGTGTGTTTGCAACGGGAACAGATGAACATGTGCGGGATGTACTTCAGCATCTTCTTGCCAAGATCAAAATTGAGAAAATCACTTCCCATGCTCCGGCGGTCATCTCCGTGCGCCCAAGAGAAACCAAAGATCATCTGTGGACGGAGAGAATGGAAATTGCATTGCAGAAAGCATTGATGGATTTTGCCTATAAAAATGATCTTGAATTTCTGCTTCAGAAAAAGAGAGAACAGATACTCGTGCTGACAGAAAAAGCAGTATTGTCTTACATTACAGAAGATTTTAAGCAGAGTCATCTCTCGGTATTCCTTAAAGAGAATATTGATTTTAATCTAAATGTTTCTTACGGGATCGGAAATACCCTTGAAGAAGCGATTGAGAATGCGCAAAAAGCATTTCTGGCGTCCGGAATCTCAGGAGATGCATTCCTTGTTGACGAGGAGCAAAAACTTACAGGACCACTGTGTTCAGATAAACCGACGATTTCTACAAATATGATCACTCCAAGGATACAGGAGATTGCAAAGAAATCATCCCTTTCAACGGCAACGATACATAGGCTTTCAAGGTTGCTTCAGTTGCTTGGGAGAAGAGAGATTACCAGTATGGATCTGGCAGAAGGGTTTCATATATCACTGAGAGGAGCAAACCGGATCTTGCAGAAGCTGGAAGATAGTGGAATCGCAAAAGCTACTTTTCAGAAGTCCAGTCATATGAGAGGACGTCCGACAAAGATCTACAGTATCTATCTGGAATAGAAGCCTTTGAAATTCCAGAATTGAAAATGTGTAATAGGTATGTTAGAATTGAAAACGAGAAACCTGTGGATACGGAGGGTTAAGAATATGGAACAATATAAACAGGAATTTATTGAATTTATGGTGGAGAGCGATGTGCTCAAATTCGGAGAGTTCACATTAAAAAGCGGAAGAAAATCACCATTTTTTATGAATGCGGGTGCTTATGTGACAGGATCACAGCTTAAGAGACTGGGCGAGTATTATGCAAAGGCGATCCATGATACCTACGGTCTGGACTTTGACGTGCTTTTTGGACCTGCGTATAAAGGAATCCCGTTGGCAGTTGTAACAGCTATGGCTTTCAGTGATCTATACGGAAAAGAAGTCCGTTATTGTTCTGATCGAAAAGAAGAAAAAGATCACGGTGCTGACAAAGGAAGCTTTCTTGGAAGCAAGTTAAGAGACGGTGACCGTGTGATTATGATCGAAGACGTGACAACTTCCGGAAAATCCATGGAAGAGACGGTCCCGAAGGTACGAGGCGCTGCAGATGTTGAGATCAAAGGCCTGATGGTGTCATTGAACCGTATGGAAGTCGGAAAAGGCGGAGAGAAGTGTGCACTTGATGAAGTCAAAGATCTGTATGGATTTGAGACAAGTGCGATCGTTACCATGGAAGAAGTTACAGAGCATCTGTATAACAAACCATGTGCAGGAAAAATTGTGATCGATGATACAATAAAAGCAGCAATTGACGCATATTATGAACAGTATGGTGCGAAATAGTACAGACTGTCTTGTAGGAGGAAATGCATATGAATGAAAGAGCGTATAAAACGATGCAGATTACAGGAGCTGCCAGTGTGGCAATCGGAATTGTGACACTTGTGGTGGGAACAGCAGTGGGAATTATTGCTATCATAAGCGGTGCCAAATTGTTAAAAGATAAGAAGGGGCTGATTTTTTAAGCCCGAAAAAGGGGAGCTGTATTTTTGAGTATAAGGGACAGAAAGAGTATCCGAATGGTCGGAAAAGTCCTGTTTGTACTTTATATTGCATTTATTATATATTTTCTTTTGTTTTCTGACTGGTACGGACGAAGTGGTGTGAGACAGGAGTATCACTATAATCTGGTACTGTTTCAGGAGATCAGGAGATTCTGGCGTTATAGAAAACAGCTGGGATTATTTGCTATGTTTACCAATTTGTTTGGAAATGTGATCATCTTTATGCCATTGGGATTTTTTCTGCCGATGGCAAGTAAACGTCGGAGTTTTTTTGCTGCGACGTTTTACAGTTTTGGCCTGAGTCTGTGTGTTGAGACTTTTCAGTTGATCTCAAAAGTAGGAAGTTTTGATGTGGATGATCTTTTGCTGAATACGATTGGCGGGATGGCAGGATATATTATATATGTAATGTGCTGTGCAATAAGGAGAAGATATGTTAATAAGAAGTAGAAATAAGATGACAGAAGAAGACAGAGCCAGGGAACTTGCTAAGAAGCGAGAAAAGCAGCGTAAAAAGATGATACGCACAAGATATGGACAGAAGCAGAAAAAGCATGCTAAAAAAGGAATACACTCCTGTATTCTGGCTGCTTTTGGGTGTATACTTTTAACAGTGATGATCACAGTATCCTTTCACGCTCGGGGAGAAGTTGGTGGCTTCATCGGAGTGGCTGCACTGGCAACACTTGTGATTGTATGGCGAGGACTCGTCTATGCAGTGCGAGGGTTCAAAGAAAGAGATAAGAATTACATAACATGTAAAGTGGGAGCCGGTTTTAATGGACTTCTTTTACTGTTCATGTGTGGAATATTTATCAGGGGGCTTTTTTAAGATGATAGAAGAAAGATATGAACTTGCAATCGGCCGGATTCGGGAGATAAAGGCGGAACAGACAGTAGATGAGAAGTTCCGCGATTATTTTCAGAAAATGGCTGATTTTGTCATTATGATTGACGAATTAAAGGAAAGTCTGGCAGATGGTTCTTACCGGTTGCTTAAGCTTTCAGAATTGGAAAGCTGGAATGAAAGATTATATCATGATATTCTTCCGGCTCAGTATAAAAACAGCTATGCAAATCCTTCCTATGCTGTGTCATGTCTCGGGGAAGAATATGGCGCGATACTAAGCTTTTTATATACGGAGATCCGGGGAGCCATTGCATACGCATTTGAAAAGAAGACGGAATATCTGGATATTTTGTGGGAGCTTCTGATTGAAGTGTATAACCAGTTTGAGGAAGAAACGTGTCCGGATGTGAAAAGTGTGAAAGACATTATCTACTGGTATGCCAGCGATTACTGTGATGTATTTGTCGCAGATCATATCAAACAGCAGATTTTGCCGGAAGGATCACTGGCAGTAGATATTATTATGAACAGCGACCTCACAGATCTCAGATATCTGTATCAGTTTGGTGAATATATCAGCGATAATGAGAGAAAAAGTGCAGAACACATCTTAAGTCTTCCAGAAGAGAAAGTTCAGAAGATGGCAGATGTGTATACAGAAGGTTATCGGACAGGTTTTGTGAACACCGGAAAAGATCTGTCGAAGAAATCTTCGGTAGATATCAGGTATGTTCTCGGTTTTGAGCGAGTGGTGAAAAAGGCAATTGAGAATTTTAAAAAGATGGGATTAGATCCTGTAATCTACCGCTCATCTGTCAGCGCGCTCACAAAGCGGCAGCACAGAAAGATCGGGTATTTCGGAGCGATTGCAAATCCGCAGTATGAATATGATCATAGAAATGATCAGG
>JBJEMB010000258.1:0-4728 GCA_051879455.1 Lachnospiraceae bacterium | reverse complement strand
TATTTCGGAGCGATTGCAAATCCGCAGTATGAATATGATCATAGAAATGATCAGGCGCTGTTCTTAGATAAGAAATTTATAGAGCGAAAGCTTGAAGTGATCCATACGACATTTGAAAACTATAAAGAAGCGGCCGGAAAATTTGCAGGACCGGCCTGTATGGATGTGTTCGGGGAAAAACCTTTCGCACCAGTACAGAAAGAAGCAGCCATCAAGCTCACAGAGAAGCAGGAAGAACTGGCACTTAAGTTTGACAGCCGCCAGAGTCAGCTTATCAATGAATATATTCCGGGTGATGAGAGAAGCTTTACGATGATCGCTTATCCGGTTTCAGAGATCGGTGAAAAATATGCAGAGATTTTTGACGAGATCATCAAGATCAATACGCTGGATGCGAAGGTATATGAGAAAGTACAGCAGACACTGATTGATGCGTTAGACCAGGGAAAATATGTTCATATCCTGGGAGGAAACGGTAATCATACAGATCTGTATGTCCGTCTCTATGAACTTAAGGATCCTGAGAAAGAGACTATTTTTGAAAACTGTGTTGCAGATGTGAATATTCCGGTCGGTGAAGTGTTCACCTCACCGGTTCTGGAAGGAACAAATGGTATTTTGCATGTTAGTAAAGTATATCTGCATGACCTGCAGTACAGAGATCTTGAGATTAAGTTTTCCAATGGAATGATTGCAGACTACAACTGCAAGAATTTTGAACGGGAGATGGAGAATAAAGAATATATCCGTGATAATCTTCTTGTTAAGCATCCGACGCTTCCTCTCGGTGAGTTTGCAATCGGAACAAATACAACGGCTTATGTGGCTGCGAAAAAGTATGGAATCGAGGAGAAACTTCCGATTCTGATCGCAGAGAAGATGGGTCCGCACTTTGCAGTAGGAGATACATGCTATAGCTGGAGTGAGGATGTGAAAGTATATAATCCGAACGGAAAAGAGATTGTGGCGAGAGATAATTCCGTATCTATCTTGCGAAAAGAAGATGTCTCCAAAGCATATTTCCAGTGCCATACGGATATTACCATTCCGTATGAGGAACTTAAGAGCATTACAGTAATCAAGGAGAATGGAGAAGAGATTCTTCTTATTGAAAATGGAAAATTTGTACTTCCGGGTACAGAGATTTTAAATGAACCGTTGAAAAAAGCTGATAAATAGGGTATTATGGGCGCATAGAAGAAATGAATGCAAAACACATATTATTATAGAAAGGATGAAAGTTATGCCAAAAGTAGGAATTATTATGGGCAGTGATTCAGACCTTAAGGTCATGAGTAAAGCTGCCGCTACTCTGGAAGAATTCGGAATTGACTATGAGATGACGATTATCTCTGCGCATCGTGAGCCGGATGAGCTGATCGCGTGGACACGTGGCGCTGAAGATAGAGGTGTAAAAGTTATTATCGCAGGAGCCGGAATGGCTGCAGCGCTGCCGGGAATGTGTGCGGCTTTATTCGCACTTCCGGTCATTGGTGTTCCGCTTTCAGGAAAGAATCTGGACGGAATGGACGCAGTATTTTCTATTATGCAGATGCCGCCGGGAGTTCCGGTTGCGACAGTGGCAATTGATGGTGCAAAGAATGCTGCAATTCTGGCCGCAAAGATACTTGCTGCATCTGATGCAGAGATTCTTAATAAGCTGAAAGCGTACACGAAAGAGATGAAAGAAGCTGTGGAGGCCAAAGCAGCTAAGCTTAATGAGATTGGATATGAGGCATATCTTGCGCAGAAATAAATAATATACGTTTCTTTATAATAAGTAAAAATAAAACACAAGGAGAACTATTATGGATTACAAAAACGCAGGCGTTGATATTGAAGCAGGGTATAAGTCAGTAGAGCTGATGAAGAAACATGTAAAAGAGACAATGAGACCGGAAGTATTGGGAGGACTTGGCGGATTTGCCGGTGCTTTTGATCTGAGCGGTATCAAAAATATGGAAGAGCCGATTCTGTTATCCGGAACAGACGGATGCGGAACAAAGGTAAAACTTGCATTTGTAATGGACAAGCATGATACGATCGGTATTGATGCAGTTGCTATGTGTGTCAATGATATTGCATGTTCCGGTGGCGAGCCGTTATTCTTCCTGGATTATATTGCATGCGGAAAGAATTATCCGGAAAAGATTGCTACGATCGTAAGTGGTGTAGCAGAAGGATGTAAGCAGTCTGAATGTGCACTGGTAGGTGGAGAGACAGCAGAGCATCCGGGACTTATGCCGGTTGACGAGTATGATCTGGCAGGGTTTGCAGTCGGTGTTGTTGATAAAAAAGATTTTATCAATGGAGAAAATATTAAGCCAGGTGATGTCCTGGTAGGAATGGCATCCAGCGGTGTTCACAGTAATGGTTTCTCACTTGTGCGCAAAGTGTTTGAGATGACAAAAGAGTCTCTGGATACATATTATGATGAACTTGGAAAGACACTTGGCGAGGCACTGATTGCTCCGACAAAGATCTATGTAAAAGCGTTAAAGAGCATTAAGAACAGCGGTGTAACGATTAAAGGCTGCAGCCATATCACAGGCGGTGGATTCTATGAAAATATTCCAAGAATGCTTCCTGACGGAGTTCGTGCAGTTGTGGAAAAAGACAGCTATGAAGTTCCGGCTATCTTTAAGCTTCTTGCAAAGACAGGCGATATTGCAGAAGAGATGATGTATAACACATTTAATATGGGTCTTGGTATGGTTCTTGCACTGGATCCTTCTGATGTAGATAAAGCAATTGAAGCAATCAGGGCAGCAGGCGAAGAGGCTTATGTAGTTGGCCGCGTTGAAGCAGGCGAAAAAGGAGTTACATTATGTTAAATGTAGTGGTACTTGTGTCCGGCGGCGGAACAAATCTCCAGGCGATCATTGATGCTGTAGAGTCCGGAAGTATTACAAATACAAAGATCACAGGAGTGATCAGTAACAATCAGAATGCTTATGCGCTGGAGAGAGCGAAAAAGCATGGGATTACAGGTCTTTGTATCTCTCCAAAGCAGTTTGCGACAAGGGCAGAGTTTAATGAAAAATTTCTGGAAGCAGTAGAAGAGATGAATCCGGATCTGATCGTACTGGCAGGATTTCTTGTAGTGATTCCACCAGAGATGATAAAGAAATATACCAATCGTATCATCAATATCCATCCGTCTCTGATTCCGTCATTTTGCGGAACCGGATTTTACGGGCTTAAAGTTCATGAGGCAGCGCTTTCCCGTGGCGTAAAGGTGGTAGGTGCAACGGTTCATTTTGTAGATGAAGGTACGGACACCGGACCGATCATTTTGCAGAAAGCGGTTGAGGTAAAACAGGGTGACACTCCGGAAGTGCTGCAGAGACGTGTTATGGAGCAGGCAGAGTGGAAGATCCTTCCTCATGCGATCGATCTGATTGCGAATGATAAAGTAAAAGTCGAGGATGGAAAAGTAACGATTCTTGAATAAGGAGGACATATGAAAGTATTAATTGTAGGAAGCGGCGGAAGAGAACATGCAATTGCATATAGCGTAGCAAAGAGTGACAAAGTGGATAAGATCTACTGTACGCCGGGGAATGCCGGTATTGCAGAGTATGCAGAGTGTGAGCCGATCGGGGCAATGGAATTCGATAAAATTGTTGCATTTGCAAAGGAAAAAGAGATTGATCTGGTCATCGTAGGAATGGATGATCCGTTGGTAGGAGGTCTTGTTGACGAACTGGAGGCAGCAGGTATCCGTACATTCGGACCGAGAAAGAATGCAGCGATCCTGGAAGGTTCCAAAGCATTTTCCAAAGATCTTATGAAAAAATATCATATTCCTACAGCAGCTTATGAGAATTTTACAGATCCGGATAAGGCATTGGAATATCTTAAGACTGCAAAATTCCCAATCGTACTGAAGGCTGACGGACTTGCCCTCGGAAAAGGTGTGCTGATCTGCAATAATCTGGAAGAGGCGGAGGATGGCGTAAAGACAATTATGCTGGATAAAAAATTCGGCTCTGCAGGAAATGAGATGGTAATCGAAGAGTTTATGACAGGCCGTGAGGTGTCTGTACTTTCCTTTGTAGATGGAAATACAATCAAGACTATGACTTCCGCACAGGATCATAAGCGTGCAGGTGATGGAGATACTGGACTGAATACAGGTGGAATGGGAACCTTTTCTCCGAGCCCGTTCTATACAAAAGAAGTTGAGGATTTCTGCAACAAATATATCTATCAGGCAACCGTAGATGCTATGAAAGCAGAGGGCAGACCGTTCAAAGGTGTGATCTTCTTTGGGCTGATGCTCACAGAGGACGGACCGAAGGTGTTAGAGTATAACGCCAGATTCGGTGATCCTGAGACTCAGGTTGTTCTCCCGAGAATGAAGACGGATATTATTGATGTTGTGGAAGCTTGTATTGATGGAACATTAGATCAGATAGATCTTGAGTTTGAAGATAATGCAGCTGTCTGCGTTGTGCTGGCAAGCGACGGATATCCGGTTTCTTATGAGAAAGGTCTCCCGATCACAGGTCTTGAGGAATTTAAAAATCACGAAGGATATTATTGTTTCCATGCAGGAACAAAGTTTGCTGACGGTAAGATTGTGACAAACGGAGGACGTGTACTCGGTATCACAGCTAAGGGAAAAGATCTGAAAGAGGCAAGAGCCAATGCTTACGCTGCAACGGAGTGGGTACAGTTTGATAATAAATATATGAGACACGATATCGGAAAAGCGATAGATGA
>JBJEMB010000257.1:0-7266 GCA_051879455.1 Lachnospiraceae bacterium | reverse complement strand
GTAAAGTAGTAAGACCCCTTGAAGACGACGAGGTAGATAGGGCAGAGGTGGAAGTACAGTAATGTATGGAGCTGACTGTTACTAATCGGTCGAGGGCATGACCAAGCAAGGTGATAGGTAAATGGATGAAGGATTCTTGTATGCAGTTTTGAAGGTATATAAAAAACAGTCGGACGACTGTTTTTTTTATACAATAAAAGGGTATGTACTTGAAATATAATTTTCTCTAAAGAAATTCGTATCCCTTGACAAAATAAATGCGACTGCATATAATAGGAATACCTAATTGGTGAACAGTCTGCAAACCAGAAATATAAGCATATTAATTCAGGGCTTGTACTGGTTTCGACGGGGGTTCGGAAGTTGGAGAAGCCATCCGTAGTGGGACACTACGTTAAAAGTTCCAATTAAATATAAACGCAGACAATAGAGAATTAGCGTACGCTGCCTAATTATGGCGGCAGTCGGTCTTAGGTCATCCGCTGCTTAAGTTCCCGGCTTCAACAAGGCGGAGCACTTCGTTTCCAAAGCTTTGAGGGAATGGAAGATTTTATGAAGCTACTAAAGTCAGTAACCTGTCATTAGGTGATTGATGGAGGGAATGATAAAATAATGACTGTGATGGGAGATGCTTCGATGGATGGGCTTTCGGACGCGGGTTCAACTCCCGCCAGGTCCACTTTAAAAGTACCGTATTAACGGTACTTTTTTCTTTATGCGAAATAGATGGAAATCGTACACACTTTTTCAGTTTGGTAAGATAGTACTGCCAATTTAAAATAATCTTAATGGAATTTATCGCTTTCTTTAAAATGATGGTGGTACTCTTGAGAAAAGCTCAGGAGGCATCAATTTATGAAAAAGAGTAGAAAGATAACGATTACATTGTTTATTATTTATATGGTTATTCTATCATGGGCAATTTTGTTTAAATTTCAATTTTCTATCGATGTATTAAGCCATATGAGATTACTCAGTTTGTTTTTGCTATTGGAGCAACAGATATTACCGATTTGATTGATAATACACTGGGTGGCATAATCGGAATCTTAGTATTTATGTTTCTTTACAAAGTGTTTAAAGAGAAAATATTCAGGATTTTAAATGCATTAGCTACAATATGTACTGTCTCATTGCTTAGCCTGATTCTGTGTTTGATTATAACAGAGTATATGTTATAATTCCTATGAGGTGGTAAGCATTATGAATATCAAAGATCTTGAAGTTTTTATTACGGTGGCGAATACGAATAACCTTACAAAAGCTTCAAAACTCCTTTATATGACGCCCCAGGGTGTCAGTAAGATAATAAAGAATCTGGAAAGTGAAAGTGATTGCGAGCTTTTTGTGCGTACAGGGAACGGAATGGAACTTTCTGAATGTGGCAGACATTTTCTTGAGTATGCATTGAAAGCAAAATTAGAATATCATGATATGAGAAATGAAATTCTGCGAATTAAGCAAAAGGAACGAGGAGTGGTTGATCTGCTTTCTGCATTTGGAATTTTGCGTCTGGTGACTCCGGAATGCCTCCTGGATTTTAGACGAAAATATCCGGAGATTGAATTTCATCACAGGGAGTGTCCGGATAAGCAGGTAGAACGATGGTTTTTAGCCGGAGAGGGGAATGTAGCATTTTCTCTGGCACCCTGTGACGAAGAATTATACGATGTATTGGAATTAGGATCTTTTCCTGTAAAGCTTCTGGTGAATAAGAAACATCCGCTTAGCCAGAAAAAAACTGTTACGATACAAGATTTAAAAAATGAGCCACTATATATTGAAAGCAGAGAATTCAAGATTCATGATATGATTGTAAATAAATGCCGTAAAGCCGGTTTTGAGCCTAATATTGCGTTTGAGACAAGCGGATTCAGTCTGTGCCATAAGATGGTCAGGGAAAATAAAGGGATTTCCGTTACTGTAGATTTTGTCTCTGATGATATGGGACATGATAATATGGTGTTGATTCCTTTTGCTGATGGAATCTATGAGTGGAAAATATGTATGCTTACTCGGAAAAATGAAATTGCCGGGAATGGTGTAGATATTTTTCAAAAGCATGTGAAAAGCTGGATGGACAAAATCAGAGAAGGGTGCATCATTAGATAGTTGAATAGATGTAACAAATTGTTGAAAAGACTCCTGAAAATCTTCTTTTTGCACAAAAAGAATGAGATTACAGGAGCTTTTTTTCTGTAATTTTCTAACTTATAGAAAACATCGAATTATATATAAAAAATTTGAATTAGCGAAGAAAAAATGCAAATGATAAAATAAAATATATTTGAAATCGGACAACAAGGAGGAGAAACGTATGAATATTGGAGTAACAGAAATCAGCCCAAGAGCGGTACAGCAGGTGGCAGAGAAAAAATTTAAAGGTGGTTATTACTGTTGTGAGGCACTGATCAGTGCAATCCGTGATGAATTTAAGCTGGATGTTCCGGAAGAAGTTATTGCAATGGCATCTGGTATGGCAGTAGGTGCAGGAAAATCAGGATGCGTATGTGGTGCATTTAATGGTGGAATTCTTGCTTTAGGATTGTTTTTTGGACGTACAGAGCAGGATGGACCAACCAATCCGAAGAGTGTAAAATGTATGGAACTTACAAAAGAGCTTCATGACTGGTTTAAAGTAGCAAATCAGAAAAATGCAATCTGCTGTAGAGTTCTTACAAAAGAATTCGACAAAGGAAAAGGTGAGCATAAAGAGCAGTGTATTTTCTTTACAGGATTATGTACATGGAAGGTTGCTCAGATTATCTGTCGTGAATTAGGTATTAAAAATCTGGATGAGATTGATGAGCCGGCACCAAGACGAACATTAGCTGAGATTTAGAAATTAAGGTGACAGTTTAGATAATGACAGAAAGGAATACTGATATGAAGGATAAAATTAAAAAAGTTCCAGTGCCTCTTTGTGGTGTTATGCTTGGATTTGCGGCACTTGGAAATTTATTACAGAGCTACGGAGAAGGAATCCGTTCTGTATGTGGGATTGTGGCAGCATTTTTATTAGTTCTGATTCTTCTTAAACTGATTATGTTTCCACAGATGATAAAAGAAGATATGCAAAATCCGATTATGGCAAGTGTAGCCGGAACATTTCCGATGGCGCTTATGCTTCTCAGTACTTACATTAAGCCGTTGATCGGACCTGCAGCAATGTATATCTGGTTTTTGGCTATCGCATTACATATTGTACTTATCGTTTATTTTACAGTGAAGTTTATCTTAAAACTTCAGCTTCCAAAAGTATTTGCAAGTTATTATATTGTATATGTGGGAATTGCAGTTGCAGCAGTTACTGCACCGGCCTATGAAAAACTTGGAATTGGAACCATCGCTTTCTGGTTTGGATTGGTAACACTGATCATATTATTGATCCTTGTTACAATGCGTTATGTAAAATGTCCGGAGGTTCCGGAGCCGGCACAGCCTTTGATCTGTATCTATGCGGCACCTACAAGTCTTTGTATCGCCGGATATGTGCAGTCAGTAACACCAAAATCCAGAGGATTTCTTCTGGCAATGCTTGTAGTTGCAACAGTGCTTTATATTTTTGCACTTGTAAAGGCAATTGGATATCTGAAATTGAAATTCTATCCAAGTTATGCAGCGTTCACATTCCCATTTGTTATCAGCGCAATTGCAACAAAGCAGACAATGGCCTGTCTTGCAAATATGGGACAACCAATGCCGGCACTTCAGTATGTAGTGCTGATTGAGACAATTATCGCAGTTGTATTAGTGGTTTATACATTTGTCAGATTTATGGGATTTATTTTTGCAAATAATAAATAGTTAAGTCAGTAAAGACGGCCTTTTGGCCGTCTTTTTAAAATGTTTTTCTTGTGTATTGACCTTCAAAATATCTAGTGTTATACTAATAATAGAACAGATGAAACATGATGGATTCTTTCTGTCTATGAGGATCTTTTTATAGAATTGATGGAGGTTGCAGTTATGAATGCAAAAAGAGACTATTATGATGTCCTTGGCATTGGCAGAACTGCTGATGCTGGAACGATAAAAAAGGCTTACAGAAAGTTAGCAAAAAAATATCATCCCGATACAAACAAGGATAATGCGGAAGCTGAAAAACTTTTTAAAGAGGTTACAGAAGCATATAATGTCTTAAGTGACCCGGAGAAGAAAAAAATCTATGATAAGTTTGGACATGAAGGATTGGATCCAAATGGATTCGATTCTTATAAAACTGCACAGGGTGGCACTTATCAAAGAGCCTATACAAATCCCAATGGAAGCTATCAGGAATTTCATTTCCAGAGTGATAACATGGATGATATCTTTGGAGATATTTTCGGGGATATGTTTCATCGCGGTCGTAGGAGTTATCGCAGAAAAGGAGAGGACTATCACACAGATATATCTGTCAGTTTCGATGAGGCAGTATTCGGATGTGATAAGATCCTTACTTATTCGTCCCCGGATCAGCCTGGAACTCAGTCATTAAAAGTGCACATACCGGCAGGAATTGACAGTGGTAAGAGTATACGGCTTAAAGGGAAAGGAATGCCAGGCACAGGTGGCGGAGAACCAGGGGATCTGTTTCTTGACGTAAATGTAGGGGAAAAACCTGGATTTGAGCGTAAAGGTATGGATGTCTATACGGTGGCATATATTCCATTTACAACAGCCGTATTTGGAGGAGAAGTCATTGTCCCTACTCTCACAGGAAATGTTTCGTGCAAGATTAAAGAAGGAACTCAGTCAGGAACTAAAATAAGGCTTAAGGGAAAAGGAATTGTGTCTATGAAGGATTCTTCTGTGTATGGGGATCAGTATGTGACAGTGCAGATTCAGGTTCCGAGAAATCTTGATACTATGGCAAAACAAAAACTGAAAGAGTTCCAATTGGCACAGGAGTCCTCTCACAGTAAAAGGAGCGGCTCAACAGCTGCATAATAAAAGATGCTCTGCGATTATTTTGCAGAGCATCTTTGGATTAATATGAATTTTTATATAAATCTGAAAATCGATTTCCGGCAAATTCACAAACTATACATAATTATGTGTTATATTGAAAAAATAAAATTTATTTAACGGGAAATGTAATGGAAAAGGGAGGCATCTTAAGATGGATAAAATTAAGATTCTTGTAATAGATGATGAGAGCAGGATGAGAAAACTTGTGAAGGATTTCCTGGAAAGGGAAGGATTCGAGGTGCTCGAAGCTGGAGACGGTATGGAAGCTATGGAAATCTTTTATGAGGACAAAGATATCGCACTTTTAATTCTTGATGTAATGATGCCGAAGATGGATGGATGGCAGGTATGCCGGGAAGTACGCCAGACCTCCAATGTGCCGATCATTATGCTGACGGCACGCTCTGAAGAACGGGATGAATTGCAGGGATTTGAACTTGGCGTAGATGAATATATTTCCAAACCGTTCAGTCCGAAGATCCTTGTGGCGAGAGTGGAAGCAATTTTACGGAGAAGTAACGCTCTTCATGGAGATGGAGCGGTTGATGCCGGCGGGATTGTTATCGATAAGGCGGCACATCAGGTATCGATTGACGGAAAAGATATTGAGTTAAGCTATAAAGAATTTGAACTCCTTTCCTATTTTATTGACAATCAGGGAATTGCGCTTTCAAGAGAAAAAATTTTAAATAATGTATGGAATTATGACTATTTCGGAGATGCAAGAACAATTGATACGCATGTGAAAAAACTGAGAAGTAAATTGGGTGAGAAAGGGAATTATATTAAAACAATTTGGGGAATGGGTTATAAATTTGAGGTGGAATCATAATGAAGCATTCAATTAAAAACCAGATGATTGTAATTTTTGTCGGATTGACAGGATGCATTATTCTGGCACTCTTTTTTATTAATATGAAGTTTCTGGAACCTTATTACATTAGCAATAAGGAAAAGGAATTCGTGCGGATGTATGATGAATTAAAAGTTTCAATAGAAAGTGGCACAATAGAAGATATTTCTGAGTCTAAAAAACTACGCCATATGGCAGAGAAAAATAATCTTGCTTTTCTTATTGTCGATGAAGAGAATGATCGTGTCATTACAAATGTGCATGATATGGATATGCTTCAGAATCAGTTAATAGGATATCTTTTGAATCAGGCTCAGAAGGACAGTAAAGTGTTGAAAAGTACTGACGAATACCAGCTGAACCAGTCACATGATGTTTGGAATAAAACAGATTATATTGAAATGTGGGGGGCTTTCAGCGATGGAAGTAAATTTTTGATTCGAAGTCCTCTTGAGAGTATTCGTGAGAGTGCTGCTATATCAAATCGGTTTTTAATCTATATAGGATGTGCGATGCTTGCTGTCTTTGTTCTGTTTATCTGGTATTTCTCGAAGAGGCTGACAAATCCAATCCTGGAGTTGGCACAGTTGTCAGAGAGGATGGCAGATCTTGATTTTGAAGCAAAGTATACCAGCGGTGGGACAGATGAGATCGGTCATCTCGGTGCGAATTTTAACAGAATGTCTGAGAAACTCGAAAGTACTATATCGGAGCTGAAAAGTGCTAATAATAAATTGATGCAGGATATAGAACAAAAAGAAAAAATGGAACAGATGAGAACAGAATTTCTGGGAAATGTATCTCATGAACTTAAGACGCCAATCGCATTGATCCAGGGATATGCAGAAGGCTTAAAAGAAGGAGTCAGTGATGATCCTGAAAGCCGGGAATTCTACTGCGATGTCATTATGGATGAAGCATCAAAGATGAATCAGATGGTGAAAAATCTGCTGACTCTTAATCAATTGGAATTTGGAAACAATGATATTGAATTCGAACGGTTCGATTTAACGGCAGTTATAAAAGGAATCCTTCAAAGTATGGACATCCTTGCGCAGCAAGACGAAGTGAAAGTGATTTTCAGGCAGGAAGAGCCGGTTTATGTATGGGCGGATGAGTTTAAGATAGAGCAGGTGATCCGAAATTATGTCAGCAATGCTTTTCACCATGTAAGCGCAGAAAAAGTTATCGATGTTAAGATTATAAAAACAGGTGAGAAAGCAAGAGTGAGCGTATTTAATACCGGAATGCCGATACCGGAGAGCGATATAGAGCGTATCTGGGATAAGTTTTATAAGGTGGACAAGGCACATACAAGGGAGTACGGAGGAAATGGAATTGGTCTGTCGATTGTAAAAGCAATCATGGAGTCTCTGCATCAGAAGTATGGAGTCAATAATTACGATAATGGTGTGGAGTTCTGGTTTGAACTGGATGTAAAGTAAAAGATATGCTATAAT
>JBJEMB010000256.1:0-40602 GCA_051879455.1 Lachnospiraceae bacterium | reverse complement strand
ATTAACATGATTATCTATCTCCTTCCTTTGATGCTTTTTCCGGAAGAACTTCGCCTTTATAAATCCATACTTTAACACCAACTTTTCCGTAAGTTGTGTTAGCCTCAGCGAATCCGTAGTCAATGTCTGCTCTCAGTGTCTGAAGCGGAATTGTACCCTCACTGTAGAACTCTGTACGTGCCATATCAGCTCCTCCAAGACGTCCTGATACAGAAGTCTTAACACCAAGTGCTCCTGCTTTCATTGTTCTGGACATACAGGACTTCATTGCACGTCTGAAAGAGATACGGTTCTCAAGCTGCAGAGCGATGTTTTCTGCTACTAACTGAGCATCTTTATCCGGTCTCTTGATTTCCTTGATATCAACGATTAACTTCTTGTCAGTAAACTGAGCAAGTTCAGCTTTTACTTTCTCAATTTCAGCTCCACCTTTACCAATTACTACACCAGGTTTTGCTGTATAAATAATGATCTTAGCGCGATCAGATGCTCTTTCGATTTCGATCTTGGAAACACCGGCGCTGTATAATCTTTTCTTAAGATACGTTCTGATTTCATGGTCTTCTACTAAATTATCAGCGAAATCTTTCTCTGCATACCATTTGGAGTCCCAGTCTTTGATTACGCCAACTCTTAAGCCATGAGGATTAACTTTCTGTCCCATGTTTGCCCTCCTTATCTTTCATCAAGCACCAGTGTAATGTGGCTCATTCTCTTTTCGATTCTGTAAGCTCTACCCTGTGCTCTAGGTCTGATTCTCTTCATTGTTGGTCCTTTGTTTGCATATGCCTCAGCGATATAAAGGTTCTCAGCATTCATACCGTTGTTGTTTTCAGCGTTTGCAATTGCAGACTCCAGTAATTTCTTTATTAAACTAGAAGCATATCTTGGATTGTAAGTCAAAATACCAAGTGCTGTAGTTACATCCTTGCCTCTGATGGCATCTAATACGAAACATGCTTTCTGAACAGAAACTCTTGCGTAAGACAGCTTAGCAGAAGGTCTTGTATCTTTATTAGCATTTCTTTCTCTTTTAATTTGGGATCTATGTCCTTTTGCCATGGATGAACCCTCCTTTCACCATTAATTATCTAACTCTTGATTTCTTTTCGTCTTTTCCGTGTCCTCTATATGTTCTTGTTGCAACGAACTCTCCGAGTTTGTGTCCAACCATATCTTCTGTAACATATACCGGAACGTGTTTTCTTCCGTCATGAACGGCAATTGTATGTCCAACCATGCTTGGGAAGATTGTTGAACGACGGGACCATGTCTTAATTACAGACTTGTCTCCGGCTGCGTTCATAGCATCAATCTTCTTAAGCAGGCTTGCATCTGCGAATGGTCCTTTTTTAATTGAACGTGCCATAGGTTTTAACCTCCTTGTGAAAATTATTTAATCGCTTTACCATCTCTTCTTCTTACAATCATCTTGTTAGAAGCCTTATTTTTCTTTCTTGTCTTAAGACCAAGTGCTGGTTTACCCCAAGGTGTACATGGACCCGGACGTCCGATTCCAGTCTTACCTTCACCACCACCATGCGGATGGTCATTCGGGTTCATAACAGAACCACGAACTGTCGGTCTGATACCCATGTGACGCTTACGACCTGCTTTACCAATGTTAACAAGGTTGTGGTCGCCATTTCCAACAACTCCTACAGAAGCTCTGCAGATGATTGGAACCATTCTCATCTCTCCTGATGGAAGTCTGAGGGTTGCATATTTTCCTTCTTTTGCCATTAACTGTGCGCTGTTTCCTGCAGAACGAACTAACTGTCCACCTTTTCCAGGATACATCTCAATGTTATGAATCTGTGTACCTACCGGAATCTCAGAAAGTGGAAGGCAATTTCCAACTCTTACTTCGGCCTCCGGTCCATTCATAACTTTCATTCCATCCTTAAGTCCTTCTGGAGCAAGGATGTATGCTTTCTGTCCATCTTCATAACAGATCAGAGCAATGTTTGCTGTTCTGTTCGGATCGTACTCGATACCGATAACTGTAGCAGCGATTCCATCTTTATTTCTCTTGAAATCAATTACTCTATATTTCTTCTTAGCTCCGCCTCCGCGGTGTCTAACTGTGATCTTTCCCTGGTTGTTACGTCCTGCCTGTCTGCTCTTTGGAGCTAACAGTGACTTTTCTGGTGTTGTCTTTGTAATCTCAGCAAAATCAGAACCAGTCATCTGTCTTCTGGAAGGCGTATATGGGTTATATGTCTTAATTCCCATGATTGCTTCTCCTTTCGAATTTCTAATTATTATTATCACGGATTTGCACCGTATGATTGTACGGGGATGTTCGCCTCGCTAAGCTCGAAAAAACCTCGCCAAGCTCCCCGAACGGGGTCCGACTAAGCTTCAGCCTTCGCTGCGCTTGTCTTCAGCAAGTCTTATAACCCCTCGAAGATTTCGATATCAGCGCTGTCCTCTGTTAACTGAACGATCGCTTTTTTTGTTTTAGCTGTTTTTCCAAATTTGAAAGTTCCGCGAACTCTCTTTTTCTTTCCGTCACAGTTCATTGTATTAACACCTGCAACTTTTGTTCCTTCGAACATTTTCTCAACAGCTTCTTTCACCTGAGATTTTGTTGCATCCGGGTGTACCAAAAAAGTATATTTCTTTTCTCCCATAAGCTCCATGCTTTTCTCAGTTACAACTGGTTTAAGGATTACATCATAATATTTAATATCAGCCATTATGCGTACACCTCCTCAATTTTTGCAACAGCAGCTTTTGTAGCAATTACTGTGTTGTATTTTAAGATGTCGTATACGTTGATTGTATTAGTCTTAGCTGTTTTTACATCAGCAATGTTCTTTGCAGACAATTCTGCATTTACATTTCCATCCTCTAATACTACTAATGCTTTACATACATCCAAATTCTTTAACATGTTTGCAAAGTTCTTTGTCTTGATCTCGTCAAATGCGATTTCATCAACAACGATGAACTTATTCTCTTCTACCCTGGAAGTAAGAGCTGATTTTAACGCTGCTCTCTTCTCTTTCTTATTCATCTTAAAGGAATAGTCTCTCGGTACTGGAGCAAACACAACTCCACCGCCTGTCCACTGAGGAGCTCTTGTAGATCCCTGTCTAGCGTGGCCTGTTCCTTTCTGTCTCCATGGTTTTCTTCCACCGCCGGATACTTCAGAACGTGTCTTCGCTTTCTGTGTTCCCTGGCGATTATTTGCAAGCTGGCTCACAACTGCCATGTGTACAAGGTGCTCGTTAACCTCAACACCAAATACCGCATCATTCAAATCGATTGTGCCAACTTCCTTACCTTCGATATTGTAAACGGATACGTTTGCCATCTTAGTCTTCCTCCTTCCTCGTCAAAACCTAAATAGATTTTACTGCTTCTTTAATAGTTACTAAAGATTTCTTCGGTCCCGGTACAGAGCCTTTTACCAGAAGCAGATTATTTTCTGCATCCACACGTACAACTTCAAGATTCTGAATTGTCACTTTCTGGCTTCCCATGTGTCCAGGCATCTTCTTTCCTTTAAATACTTTACTCGGATCAGAAGCTGCTCCGTTAGAACCGGCATGACGATGATATTTGGAACCATGTGTCATAGGTCCTCTGTGCTGATTGTGTCTCTTAATCGCACCCTGGAATCCTTTACCTTTGGAAATTGCTGTAGCATCAACTTTGTCGCCTGCTTCAAAAATATCAACTTTGATTTCCTGAGCGAGTGCATACTCACTAGCATTCTCAAATTTGAACTCTCTTACAAATCTCTTTCCGGAAACTCCAGCTTTTGCAAAATGTCCCTGCTCAGCCTTTGTTACACCATGACGATGAACGATTTCTTTTTTACCGCTCTTGTCTTTGTTTACAACCTTGTCTTTCTTATCAACGAATCCAACCTGAACAGCTTCATAACCGTCATTCTCAACAGTCTTGATCTGTGTTACCACACAAGGACCAGCCTGAAGAACTGTAACCGGTGTAAGTGTTCCGTCTTCGCTGAAGATCTGGGTCATTCCGACCTTTGTAGCCAAAATAGCTTTCTTCATTATAATTACCTCCTGTGATTTACAGCGGAACGCATAACTGCGTTCATCCTAAATATAGGAATACTGCTTTCTTGTTTTTCAGATGAATCTAAGTATTTCTTACTTGTTTTTCATCTTGATATCAATATACACACCAGCTGGCATCTCTAATCTGGACAATGCATCAACAGTTTTCTGTGTTGGTGTGATGATATCGATCAGTCTCTTATGAGTTCTCTGCTCGAACTGCTCTCTGGAATCTTTGTATTTGTGAACAGCTCTAAGAATTGTTACAACTTCCTTTTTAGTAGGAAGTGGAACCGGTCCGCTCACCTGTGATCCGTTTTTCTTTACAGTTTCGATGATTTTCTTAGCACATGCATCTACCAACTGATGATCATATGCTTTCAAAGTGATTCTCATTACTTGACTTGCCATAAAAAAAGTCGCCTCCTTTTCGTACTATTAACTTCAGTACGACAAGCGGTGACTGTACACTCTCCCGTGTGTGTCGTGAGAACCTCACACGTTGTTACCGCATTTCAGCGGCTGTTTCAGTTTCGTACAGTGACTTGTCGCCAGTTTCCTAACTTGACATTCGCTCCACGGAAAACCTACTATATTATAAGTAGCAACCTCACGCTTCACAGCTATCATGTCACAGCTCTCTTAGTATATATGATAGATAACCATATTTCAAGTGTTTTTATCGAAATATTGTTTTTTTTTAGATACAATATTCCCCCTGTTAAATAAATTCAGGGGTTCTTCTTCCTTATTATATTATGTTTAATTCGTTTTATCTTTTTTGTCTGCTTCTTCCCGTCTCACTGTTTTTGCTCCGAGGAAATCCTGCTTCGAATTGACATCTTCAAATTTCTTGTCTGCCGCCTGCTCCACAAATTGTCTGAAATCATCCGAATCCCCAAGTACAAAATCCTCTCTGGGCACAACAAACAGATCTCCATCTTCCATTAAAAAGAAAAACATTTCTTTATCTTCATAAAGTTTTTTAATCAGATGATATTTATAAGAATGCTTCTCCTCGTCTTTAATCTCAAACCCCGAATGACCAAAAGACATGGTGATCTCTGTTCTTTCTATATAATATTTGTCCTTACGTTTCATATTTGAATAAGTCAACTGTTTTTTCGTAAGAGCCAATACTACAACAAGAGCTCCTATCATCCAGCATATACCGTAACCATATGTTGGCATTTTCATCGCTCTGGGCAACATGAAGAAAAGTGCTGCCAGAACCGCATACTGTATCATGATTTTATTTCTGTCACTTCTTTTTTTGTCGTAAAAATTCACGACTGCTTTCAGCACTTTCTCCGTATGCCCCGTTTTTACCTCATATAATATTGTCATCTTTATCCTCCCTTGTGTAATGTATTTTTATCCTAATCTCCATCATGTGTTTCATTATAAGATTTATCTTCACCTTGTGCAAGTCTTGTTTTCTTCGAAACAATCATGTGATATAGACTGCTATATCCAGACAATTCAAAATTTATTCATTTTACCCAATATCCCTACCGAACGCACCCATGTTTTAGTTGACTTTTGCTAATGGTAATGTTACAATTATATCATATTTAGGAGGCATGCTTCGTTGCAATCGGGGGCAATACATAAGTTTGCATTCTATTACTAACAATTTAATATTTTATAATCTGGAGGTATGATTTATGGCAATGTACATTATGAAGGGGCTTTGCATTATCGGTATTATCCTGAATGTGGCTTTAATGCTGAAGAAGAACAAAGAAATGCGTGCAAACCCAGCAAAAGATGAAGCTCTTGGAATGACAGGCGAAGAACTTTGGCAGGAGCAGAAGAGCCACAGAATTGCAACCGCTATTGTTGGTTTCTTTGCTAACTTCTTTGACACATTGGGTATTGGTTCATTCGCACCATCATCTGCAGCATTCAAGATGACAAAAGCTGTAGATGACGTTCTTGTTCCTGGAACACTTAATGTAGGTGATACTGTTCCTGTATGTGTTGAGGCATTTTTATTCTTTGGTCTTGTAGAGATGGATATCCTTACACTTGTACTTATGATCGTTGCTGCTGTAGCAGGTTCTATTCTTATGGCAGGTGTTGTATCTAAATTCGACAGAAAGCATGTACGTTTTGCAATGTTCATCGGTCTGTTCCTTCTTGCAACTGTAATGCTTTGCAAGGTTATGGGCGTTGGACCATTCGGTATCGTTGGTGAAGCAACAAGCTTAAGAGGAGCTAAGCTCGTTATTGCAGTTGTTGTTAACTTTATCTTAGGAGCTCTCATGAGTATTGGTGTGGGTCTCTATGCACCTTGTATGGCTCTCTGTGCACTGTTAGGACTGAACGTTGGTTGTGCATTCCCAGCTATGATGGGATCCTGTGCATACCTGATGGCATTTGGTAATGGTCCTAAGTTCATCCAGGAAGGCAGATATGATATGTATGCTTCTCTGATGCAGGCTATCTTTGGAGCAATCGGTGTTGTATGTGCTTACGTATTTGTAAAGAGCTTACCAATCGCTACTCTTACAAAACTGGTTGTAGTTGTTGTATACATCACATCATTCTTATTCCTTCGTGATGGTATTAAGAAAGGATCTGCAGCTTAATAATAAGCATGTAGTTATATTAACTGAATAGAGAATACATAGAACGCTTGTATTGTGATTTAGCTATCATTAATACAGGCGTTCTTTTTATGCGCTCTTTTCAGCAAAACTGTATACAATAGATTGTTAATTTTTGTACTATTTTTCATTTTTAATTGACCGGATAGTTTCTGCGTGATATAATTTTAACATATCATTTGTATGATGTGTCAAAAAAGACAGACCCCGATAATTACTAATTGCCGGAGTCTGTCTTTTTCTATTATTCTACATCATATACCAAATTAAAGGGGGCTTGCTATATGGATGCAGCGAAAATTTTAATTATTCTTTTGTTACTTGAAACAGCCGTATTTGCAGTATTTTATCTGAAGGATATCTTCGCACACAAAGAAGATTTCAAAGATGTAAAAATGGTACCCAGCATTTTGATCGGTGCTCTTGCTAACTTCTTCGATACCCTTGGTATCGGAAGCTATGCTACTTCAACAACCGCATTTAAGTTCACAAAATCCTGTCCGGATGATTTAATTCCAGGTACATTAAACTGTGCCTATTGTATTCCGGTTGTTGTAGAAGCTGTTGTTTTTATGGGTAAGGTAGAAGTAGATTCCATAACACTTGTAACAATGATTGTAGCTGCTGTTTTAGGAGCTGTAATCGGCACAAAAATTGTCTCCAAGTGGAATATCAACACAATCCGATACGCTCTTGGTATTGCAATGATTGCTCTTGCTTTCGTCATGTTCTGTAAAAATGCAGGCTTTGGTCCTTTCGGATCTATCGGAACTGCTACAGCGCTTACCGGCGTAAAACTTGTGATTGGTATTGTCGGCAATTTCTTCCTGGGAGCATTCATGATCATCGGTCTTGGTCTTTACAATCCATGTATGGCTCTTGTATTTGCGCTTGGCATGAGTCCTACAGTAGTATTTCCGATCATGATGGGATCCTGTGCATTCCTGATGCCTGCAGCGGGTATCGAATTTGTAAAAGAAGGAAAATATAACCGCGGCAGTGCACTCGTACTTACATTATCCGGTATCGTAGGTGTATTAGTTGCATGTTATATCATCACATCTCTGCCATTAAAAGTTCTTACATATGTTGTATGCGTTGTAATGGTAATCGGTGCTCTGACATTCTTTAAAGATGCACGTAAAACGAAATAATGCTAAATATTTTATTAACAAACTATTGACTTATTATTATATATTATAGTATAGTATTTGTGTCACAATTAACCAAAGGCGGTTTCCAAACGGAAACCGCCTTTTTATTTTATCATATAGCAACCCCCTGTTATATGTTATTCAATCTAGGAGGATGAGAAAATGAGTGTAGCAAAAATACTTGTATGGGTCCTTATAATCTGGACAGCTGTTTTTGGAGTATATTATGTAAAAGATGTTCTGAAACACAAAGAAGACTTTAAAGATGTAAAATATGTTCCCGCTATTATTATCGGTGTTCTGGCAAACTTCTTTGATACATTGGGAATCGGAAGTTATGCAACATCAACAACTGCTTTCAAATTCACTAAAACATGCCCGGATGATTTAATTCCCGGTACATTGAATGTAGCTTACGCTATTCCTGTTGTCACAGAAGCTGTTGTATTTATCCAGAAAGTAACTGTAGATCCTCTTACATTAGTATTGATGATCGGTGCTGCAGTTCTTGGTGCTGTTATTGGTGCCTCTGTTGTATCGAAATGGGATCTTAAAAAAGTACGTATCGCTCTCGGTGCCGCTTTAATTGCATTGGCAATCGTTATGGTCTGCAAACTTCTTGGTGTTGGACCTTTTGGTATCGTTGGTACAGCTACGGGATTAACCGGAATAAAACTTGTCATTGGTGTTATTGCAAACTTTGTACTTGGTGCTCTCATGATCGTAGGCCTTGGTCTATATGCTCCTTGTATGGCTCTTGTACTTCTCCTTGGCATGAGTGCAGATGTCGCTTTCCCGATCATGATGGGATCCTGTGCATTTCTGATGCCTTCAGCAGGTATCAAATTTGTAAAAGAAGGAAAATACAATCGTGCAACATCTCTTGTACTTAGTATAACCGGTGTAATCGGTGTATTGATAGCATGTTTCATCATTACTTCTCTGCCACTTACAGTTCTCACATGGATTGTAACAGCCGTTATGGTAATTTGTGCTATTATTTTCTTTAAAGACGCATCAAAAGCATAACTTTTTCACAAATATCACTTTACCTTATTGACACGCTAAAGTAAAAGTGATATATTAAAGCCAACTTAATTAGTGGTAACCAAAGGCGGTTTCTCATAGATAAGGGGAACTGCCATTTTCAAATGACTAGTTAAGTATTAACCAATTAATGGTTGCAGTTGCAGTTATACCGACGCCGATTGTTTTCCCCAAGAACAATCCTGCAATGGTAAACTCCAATTAACATATACATCCTCTTTATGAGGAGCATTCCCCAGCTTTTGTATATAAAACAAAACTGCAATGCAACGAGGAAAAACCTCTCAATGACATACCAAAAAGAAAGGGCACGACATTCGGAATGTCGTGCCTTTTCTTTATTTTCTTATATCTTCTAACATCTCTGCCATTGTTTTTCCATATACCGGATGTCTTTTATACGGAGCTATTTCTGCCATTGGCTCTAATACAAACTGCCGATTTTTCATATCGACGTGCGGAACACACAAATTATCATCCTCTATAATTTCATCATCATAAAACAGAATATCCAGATCTAACGTTCTTGGCCCCCAATGAATCAATCGTTCTCTTCCTGCTTCCTTTTCCAGTTCATGGAGTCTCAGGAGAAGTTCCTGCGGCGTTAAAAGTGTCCAAAGTTTTAAAGCGCCATTTAAAAATTCATCCTGCTCAACTCCTCCATAAGGTTCGGTCGCAATCAGTTTAGATACTTTCTCTACCCGACATCCCTTCGTAGTTTTAAGACTATCTACTGCAGTCTCAATGTATCGTCTTTTGTCACCCAGATTTGATCCTAACGCCACATACACTTCATGCCACTTTCTGGTAATCTCTACAGAGGCATAATCAAGAGGGAGTCCCACAGGTGCCCACGGCTTCTTTATCTCTATATTTACTTTCCGTATTCTTTCATCAAAAGTAAGAATCACTTCTGCCAGATGTTCAGCTACAGCTTCAATCAATTGAAAGGTGTATTCCTCCATGTGTCTTTTGATCAGATGACACACTGTACCATAATCTACAGAAGACTTAAGCAAATCATTTTTTCCTGCCTGGTGAGTGTCGATATAAAGAATACAGCTTACCAGAAACTTTTGTCCCAGCTTTGTCTCCTCTGGAAACACACCATGATTCGCGAATACTTCAAGATTTTCAATTTTTATTCTATCCCTTGCACTATCCATTATTTTCTCCTTAGAATCGCCTCTGTCATTTTAATTGCTCTAAAGTTTTTTTCCACATCATGTACACGCACAAAACCATAACCGCTTTGCACAGCCATTACTGTCGTCACGAGAGTCCCTTCTTCCCTCTCTGTCACAGGAAGATCCAGCGTTAAACCTATCATGGATTTTCTCGAAGTTCCAAGAAGCATCGGATATCCCAAATCACAAAACCTGTCCAGATGCTTCATAACATCAAGATTCATCTCATAAGTCTTTCCAAATCCTACTCCCGGGTCAAGTACAATCTTATCATCTGCAATTCCTGCCATTTTAGCTGTATCCACACATTTTTTAAGATCACTATACATATCTTCGATAAAATTATCATACGCTGCTTCTTCGCGATTATGCATCAGGCAACATGCAACATCATATTTTTTTACGAGGTCAGCCATCTTGTCATCATACTGAAATCCCCAGATATCATTTACCATATCTGCGCCTGCAAGAAGTGCCGCTTCTGCCACTTTACTTTTATACGAGTCGATAGACACAGGTATATCAAAATTCTTTTTTACCGCCTCAATCAGAGGAACAACTCTTTCTATTTCTTCCTCTTCACTAATCTTATGATGCCCCGGTCTCGTTGACTCGCCACCAATATCCAGAATATCACATCCGCAATTTAACATTTCCTGCGTATGACTCATAGCTGCATCATAATCATTCCATTTTCCTCCATCCGAAAATGAATCCGGAGTTACATTTAGAATACCCATAATATATGTGTGATTTCTCGTATCGAATTCTCTATTTCCTATCCTCATCAAAAAATTCCTCTCTACATCTAATTCTATCTCTTTCATTTATCTGTTACCATATGATTTTTTTATTTTTCTTATCTTCAGACCAATTGCATTCTTTCTTAGCAGGGCATGCGTAACAGGCGCGTGAAATCTTATCCGCATCATATAAAATCTCAGCAAGCGGATGCTTCTCTTTTTTTCCGTCATAGCTTCTGTGGCACAAAATCGCATTCAGTATCCTTTCAGTTTCTTCCTTCGAATAGCCAGCTTCCTGTAATATCTCTTCCGCAAGTAAGGCACTCGCCCTGTCATGTGGGGTACCATCTTTATACTGTTCCCATTTTCCAATATCATGAAGCAGTGCCGCTGCATAAATTTCCTCTTTTGGAACTGCATATTCCCGTTCCAGAGAAAAAATATAAGAAAGTCTTGCAACATCCATAAAATGAGTCATGTCATGTCTGCAAAATACACGTTCTTTTTCTGCTTCACGATTTTTCTCCAGACATTTTCGAAAGAGAGGATGCTCATAGATTTTATGCACCCTCTCCATTGTTTTCAGCTCTCTTTGTTTTTCAAACCTGTCCACGATTCTACCTTCCCACCATTCTAAAAAACATATTCTGCAGTTTTTCGTTATCCACAAACTGCCCTCTGGTGACAACACTGACGGTCTTACTTCCGGGCTTTTTCACCCCGCGCATCGTCATACACATATGCTCTGCTTCAGTCATGACCATGACTCCCTTTGGTGATAAATGCTCCTGAAGTGCATCTGCAATCTGTGCAGTCATCTGTTCCTGCAGCTGCAGTCTTCTGGCATACACTTCCACAGTTCTTGCCAGTTTGCTGAGCCCCGCCACTTTTCCGTCCGGAATATAAGCAACATGTACTTTCCCATAAAACGGGAGCATATGATGCTCACACATCGAATAAAAGGTAATATCTTTTTCTACTACCATCTCATTATTATCTACAGTAAATGTCTTTTTCAAATGCTCTCCTGCATCCTCATTCATTCCTCCGCAGATCTCTTCATACATTCTGGCAATCCTTTCCGGAGTTTCTACCAGACCTTCTCTGCTTACATCTTCTCCGATTCCTTCTAACAGCAGTCGAACCGCCTGTTCTACTTTTGCTTTGTCTACCATGTTCTAATTCCTTTCTGCAGCCTTCTCTTCCAGACGAATGACTTCTCCAAGATAGGATAATGAACCGAACACAAGGACAGTTCCTTCCTCTTTTTCCTGCTGCTTTGCAAGTTTCAATGCTTCCTCTATACTATCTGCCGGCTCTGCATGTATACCATTTCTTTCTAATACTTCACAGAGTTCTTCCTTTTCCAGTGTTCTCTCTTTATTCGGTAAATCTATCGCATAGACAGACCGAAGATAAGGAGCCATAATCTCTGCAATCTTTTCAAATTCCTTATCCTTGAACACTCCCATTACGGCAGTTACTTTCTTCCCATCCAAATATATATCTAAATTCTGTGCAAGACGCTTCGCTGCATCCTCATTATGAGCTCCATCTGCAATAACCAAAGGATGTTTTTCAAGAATCATAAATCTTCCTGGCCATGTGGTTTTTTTTAGTCCTTCCTGCACCGCCATATCATCGATATTTATGCCTTGCATCCGTAGCATCCTGACTACCTCCAGTGCAATGACCGCATTTTCAATCTGGTGCTGACCTGCAAGGTGAATCTCCATATTCTCAAATTCTTTATAAGAAAATTTCTGACTTTCCAGATTCCTCTCTGTTACGAGCGCTTTCCCGGACTCTGCCTTTACAATACGGCATCCGAGCTCTCCTGCACGCTCTCTAATAATCTCTTCTACTTTTTCTTTCTGGTCTCCGATTACGACATCTGCACCTTTTTTAATAATTCCGGCTTTATCTTCTGCAATTTCTTCCAAAGTATCTCCCAGTATACCTATGTGGTCCATACTAACAGATGCAAATACACACATTTTTGTGTTTTTTACAATATTTGTTGCATCATAAGCCCCTCCAAGACCAGCTTCCAGTACAACAAAATCGCAATGTTCCCTTTTAAAATATAAAAAAGCAATTGCTGTTTCAATCTCAAACGCAGTCGGCGACGGTTCCCCCTGTTTTTCAACTCTTGTGGCCGCCTCTTTTACACAATCAGTAATCCTCGCATATTCCTCTTCTTTCATCCACTGCCCGTCAATCTGAAATCTTTCCAGATATCCAGTCACTGTAGGCGAAATATACCTTCCTGTTCTATATCCGGCTTCTGTCAGTATCGTTGACAAATATGCCAGTATAGATCCTTTTCCATTCGTACCTGCGATATGTATAAATGTAAGATCATTTTGTGGATTATTTAATTCTTCCAGCAAATTCTTTATACTGTCAAGACCAAGTACACTTCCGTATTTCGATACACTATCTAAATATACCCTTGCTTCTTCGTATAACATTCTTTTATCCTTTCCACTTCAAGACATTTCACATGCCCACTGTTTCAAAACAATCAGCTCCATTACGAAGGGGGGAATCTCTTCTGCAATGGAGCTTGTATATATTTACAGGCCTGCGGATTTTAATGCCGCACGCACTACATGCTTCGCAAGAACCGAAGTCGTAATGCTGCCCACACCTCTCGGCACCGGACTGATATAAGACGCCTTCGATTCTACATGTTCAAAATCTACATCTCCACAGAGATTTCCCGATTCATCCACATTAATTCCGACATCTGCAACAACTGCACCTTCGCCTACCATATCTTCTGTTATCATCTTTGCTTTTCCTGCTGCCGCCACAAGGATCTCAGCTTCCCTGCAGGTTTCTTTAAGATCAACTGTTCTCGTATGACACACTGTAATCGTTGCATGTTTCTTTAAAAGCATCATCGAAAGAGGCTTTCCTACAACCATACTACGTCCGACAATAGTCACTTTCTTTCCTTTCGGATCAATCTTGTAATACTCAAGCATCTCCATAACAGCCTCTGCTGTACATGGCGCATAACCGCTTTCATCCCCGGCAAATACTTTCGCAATATTGATTGGGCTCATACAATCCATATCTTTTTCCGGATGAATCATTGCCTTTACAGGCTCCTCATCGAGATGTTTCGGAAGCGGTCTGAATAGCAAAATACCATGCACCTTCGGATCCTCATTTACCACTGAAAATTCTCTTTCAAAATCCTGCTGCGCGATATCCTCCGGAAGTTCTATGATACGGCACTCAATCCCGATAGACTCCATTCTTTTTTTTGCACCCCGTTCATAGGAAACATCATCCGGACGGCTTCCCACTCTTACAATTGCCAGGCAAGGATTCACACCCTTTTCTTTTAATTGCTCTGTTTTTGTTATCAATGCCTCTTTCATGGCATTTGCCACGTCAGCGCCTTTCATCAATACACTCATTATTTTCCTCCTAGCGGATCTTGTCAAGTACACCTTGATAAATTCTTTCCTGAAGTTTTTTAGATTCTTCAATTATCTGATCAGCTTTACTGTTCAGTTCTTCTGCCTTCTCTCTGTTTTTCATTAATCTTGTGTTTATAAAAATATTAAGAGAAGCTCCCTCTACCGCTGCCCTTGCAAACAATACAGCAACTCCTACGTCGCTTATTGCAATCTTACTTCCCTTTTCTCCAAGAATCTCAAGATCTTTCATAGCTTCAAATACTTTTTCCATAATCTGAAGCGGAACGATGCTGGCTTCATAAAGAACTACTTCCATAACGCGTTCCTTTTCTGCCTTTTGTTCCTCTGTCTCTTTCGGCAGAGAATATGCTTTTGATAGAGGTTCAAAAGCTTCTGCATCTTTATCTGTCAGATTCACGAGATCTTCTCTAAGCGAAAGAAGATGCTCTCTGATTGCAATAATCTCTTCCTCAACATCTGCATACCGCTTCTTTCCAACCGTAAGATTTGCTACCATCATACCCAGTGCAGAAGCAAAAGCTCCAACTGCTGCGGAGGCACCTCCACCGCCCGGAACCGGTGCGGCAGAGGATAATACTTCCAGAAATTCTGTTGTTTTCTGTTCTAACATCATGATTTTTATGTTCCTCCTTAAAACAGGCCCGAAATCACACCATTCGCATCTACATCAATCTTTTCAGCAGATGGTACCTTAGGAAGTCCCGGCATCTTCATGATATCCCCAGTCAATGCAACAAGAAAACCTGCTCCTGCTGAAGCCGTAATATCGCGGATTGTAATTCTAAAATCTCTTGGTCTTCCCAGCTTCTTTGCATCATCTGTCAGGGAATATTGATTCTTAGCCATACAAATCGGAAGATTTCCTAAACCTATCGTTTCCAGATTCTTAATTTCTTTATTTGCTTTTGGCGTATAATCAACACCATCTGCTCCATATACTTTTGTAGCAATTGCTTCAATCTTTTCTTTGATCGGAGCTTCCACATCGTACACATATTCCATTGTGCTTTCGCCTTCACACAGACGGATGACTTCATTTGCAAGCTCTTCTCCGCCTTCTCCACCTTTTGCCCATACTTCGGACAATGCTACATTAACGCCAAGCTCTTTACATTTTTCACGTACCAGCTCAAGTTCTTCTTTCGTATCTGTCGGGAATGCATTGATCGCAACTACGACCGGAAGGTGATAAACTTTTGTAATATTTTCAATGTGTTTTAATAAATTTGGAATACCTTTTTCAAGTGCTTCCAGATTCTCCTGCTGAAGATCTGCCTTTGCCACACCGCCATTATACTTTAATGCTTTAATTGTTGCAACTAAAACAACAGCATTTGGACGAATACCTGACATTCTGCATTTGATATCTATAAATTTTTCAGCACCGAGATCTGCTCCAAAACCAGCCTCTGTGATCATGTAATCAGACAATTTCATTCCCATCTTTGTTGCGATCACACTATTGCATCCATGTGCAATATTCGCAAATGGTCCGCCGTGGATAAATGCCGGTGTACCTTCAAGTGTCTGTACAAGATTTGGTTTCAATGCATCTTTAAGAAGTGCAGCTACAGCTCCTTCTGCATGAAGATCTCCTGCAGTAACAGGTTTTCCAGATCTGGAATATGCTACGATAATCTTTGATACACGCTCTTTCAGATCTAAAATATCATTTGCCAGACAGAATACTGCCATGATCTCTGATGCTACAGTAATATCAAAACCATCCTGACGTGTTACTCCGTCAGCTTTTGCTCCAAGACCATCAACAATACTTCTAAGCTGACGGTCATTCATATCTACGCAACGTCTCCATGTTACTTTATTCGTATCAATATCCAGTGCATTTCCCTGATGGATATGATTATCAAGCATTGCTGCGATCAGGTTATTTGCTGCACCAATTGCATGAAGATCCCCTGTAAAATGAAGATTGATATCTTCCATCGGAACAACCTGTGCATAACCACCGCCGGCTGCTCCTCCTTTTACACCAAATACCGGGCCAAGGGAAGGCTCTCTTAAAGCCACCATTGTTTTCTTGCCAAGGCGATTCATAGCATCTGCAAGACCAATAGTCGTTGTTGTCTTTCCTTCTCCCGCCGGAGTCGGATTAATTGCAGTCACAAGAATAAGTTTTGAATCCGGACGGCTTTCAAGTTCATCATTGTAAAAACGATAATCGATTTTCGCCTTATATTTTCCGTAGTTTTCTACATATTTATCCGGAATTCCTATAGAATCTGCAACTTCATTGATAACTTTCATCTGCGCTTCCTGCGCAATCTCGATATCACTTTTGAATCCCATTTATCATACCACCTTTACTTATCTATTATTCTCTTTATTATGAATCCACTCTATCGTTTTTTCTTTGGCATAACGTGAACAGCTCCACCCAGAATCTCTTCTAACGCTTCTGCTACACCTTCATTATATGTTGGATGAGCCCTCATACCTTTAAGAAGCTGTCTGACTGTCATACGGTTCACAATTGCTGTCACAAATTCTCCAATCATATCTGTGGCTCTCGCACACATCATCTGAGCTCCTACAATGACATCTGTTTCTTTCTCTGCGATAACTTTAATGAATCCTCGTTCTTCTTTTGTGATAAGGCTTTTTCCATTTGCGCTCATAATGAATTTTCCGATATTTACTTCTAATCCACTCTCTTTGGCTTCGTCTTCTGTAACACCGACAGAAGCAATCTCCGGATCAGTATATACACAGCCAGGAACTGTAGATATATCGATAGAAGGCTCTTCTCCCGCAATTTTTTCTACAACACACACACCTTGTGCGCTTGCAAGATGTGCAAGCTGCATTCCCTTTATGAGGTCTCCGATTGCGTAAACTCCTTCAATACTTGTCTTAAAATTTTCATCAACAACAATTCTGCCGCGTTCCATCTCAAGCTCTACACCTTCACCGAACAGCCCCTCTGTATTTGGACATCTGCCGATTGCACACAGTACAAACTGCGCAGATGCTCTGATTTCTTTTTCTTTCTCAAGAAAAACACAAGTATACTGGTCACCTTCCTGCTCCACACACTGCACAGATGCAGAAGTGTGAATATCGATCCCACGTTTTTTCAGAATCATCTTCAGATTCTGGGAAATTTCCTTATCCATATTCGGGATCAGTCTCGGCATAGCCTCAACAATCGTTACTTTACATCCCAGATTTGCATATACGCTGGCAAATTCTACGCTGATAACACCACCGCCAATGATCACAAGACTCTCCGGCATTTCTTTCAATTGAAACAGTTCATCACTGGTAAGAACACCCGGAAGATCAAGACCCGGGATCGGAAGAATAAGTGGTTTGGAACCTGAGGCCAAAATCACATGCTCAGCCTCATAGCATTCCTCAGATTCTTCTCCCTTTACTCTGACAACTTTATTTTTTTCAAGCGTTCCTTTTCCGGATAATATTGTAACTTTATTTCCTTTTAAAAGCTGTTCAATTCCCTGGCACAACTTTTCTGTTGTTTCTTCTTTATACGAGACAATTTTCCCGTAATCATACGATACTTCTGAAGCGGTTACACCAAAACGTTCACCTTCCTGCATTTCCCTGTAAAGAGAAGATGCATGAACCATAGCCTTCGCCGGAATACATCCTCTGTTAAGGCATGTTCCACCAACTCTTCTATTTTCCACAATTGCTGTGTTAAATCCGGCTTTTGCAGCTTTAATCGCTGCCACATATCCACCTGGACCCGCACCTACAACAATCACATCAAATTTTTCTCCCATAGACATTCTCCTCTATAAATCTACCGATTTAATCCATGCAATGATATCTTTCATCATCTGATCTTCGTCTTTATCTACAGACCAGTAAAGTCCCAGTTGTGTACAGATTGCGTGTTTATCATAACGAATATTTTGTAAATATCCTTTTATCTGCTGCATAAGTCCTGGCTTCATGGAATCAGAAAACACATTCATGTCTTCAATCTTTCCATTTTTTACCTTAAATTGCAAAGCAACCTGTCCCCATGGAAAACGGGTAGATAACTCATATTGAAAATCCAGTTTTTTCCCAAATATCCAATCCCATGAAGCAAATTTTTCTGTCTTTTTCGCAATGTCTTCCGCATCCAGATCTTCAACTTTTTTGGTCTGTGCTTTCAAACCATAAACTTCTTCGAACGCCTCCAGAAGCTTTTCTCTCAAAAGATCAACTGTCATATCCGGTGCGTATTCAGACAGATTTGCAACTCTGGCCCGCACAGAATCTACACCTTTAGACTGAAGTTTTTCTTTTGATACTGTCAGATATCTGGAAAGCTCCGAAAGATTTACATTTACCATCAATGTTCCATGATGGTAGCAATAGTCACCCTGTTCATAAAACGCATTACCGGAAAACTTATGTCCATCTACCAGAATATCATTTCGTCCTGATTTTTCTGCCTGGACTCCCAGCTTCTGAGCTGCTCTTAATATAACCTCTAACTGTTTATTCAAATCATAATTGGATTTACGAACAAGAAATGTAAAATTTAAGTTTCCAAGATCATGATAAACGGCTCCACCGCCTGAAAGCCTGCGCACAAGAAAACCGTTTTCTTCTTCTAATTTACTTACAAGACATTCTTTCCAGGCATTTTGATTACGCCCGATAACAATTGTATTTCTGTTCTGCCACAGATACAAAATGCATTCATTTTCCTCGCAGTGAAGGAGAAGATACTCCTCCACTGCAAGATTTTGATAAGGATATGTATTATCTGTATTTATAAAAGTAAGCTTATTAATCATTTTTATACCTCATCAAGCAATTTATTCACATGCAGAAAAATCATACCTCAAAACCGGATGTCTTGCAGCTCCTACCTCATCAAGTCTTGTTACAGGAGTTGTAACAGGAGCATTATGAAGTTTTTCTGCATCTGTTTCTGCTGTCTCATATAAACTTCTTAACACTGCTATCGCTTCATCAAGAGTCTCTTTTGATTCTGTTTCTGTCGGTTCCACCATGAGTGCTTCATCAACAATAAGTGGGAAGTACATTGTCGGCGGATGAATACCGTTATCAAGAAGTCCTTTTGCAATATCCATTGCAGATACTCCGGTCTTCTTTTTCAGATCAGAAAGGCTCATAACAAATTCATGCATGCACACTTCATCATATGCCATTGTATAGAGATCTTTCAGTTTGCTCATCATGTAGTTTGCATTCAGTACTGCGTTACTGCTTGCCTCCGGAATACCTTCTTTTCCAAGTGTCATCAGGTAAGTCAATGCTCTTACAACTACAAGGAAGTTTCCGTAGAAGCTCTTCATTTCGCCGATACTGTTTTCTGCTTTCGTAAATTTAAGTTCATCTGTACCCACTACACTTATTGACGGAAGGAATTGCGCCAGAATTTTCTTACATCCTACCGGTCCGCTTCCCGGACCTCCACCGCCGTGTGGGGTTGAGAACGTTTTATGCAGATTCAGATGAATTACATCAAATCCCATATCTCCGGGACGAACTGTTCCCATAACCGCATTCAGGTTTGCTCCGTCATAATAACATAAGCCACCGCACTCGTGAATGATCTTTGTAATCTCAAGAATGTTTTTATCAAATAATCCAACTGTATTTGGATTTGTAAGCATCAGGCCTGCAATATCGTCCCCTGCCACTTCACAAAGTTTTTCAAGATCTACACATCCATCTTCTCCGGAAGGAATACTGATCACAGAATATCCTGCCATAACAGCACTTGCCGGATTAGTTCCATGTGCAGAATCCGGAACGATAATCTTTGTACGTTTTTCGTCGCCTCTGCTCTTGTGATATGCCTTAATAAGTAATAATCCTGTAAACTCACCATGAGCTCCTGCTGCCGGCTGGAATGTCACATGATCCATACCTGTGATCTCACTTAAATATTCTTCTGCAGTTTTTATCACTTCCAGGCATCCCTGAACAGTATGCTGTGGCTGAAGCGGGTGAATCTGTGTAAATCCAGACAATGTAGCCATATCCTCATTAATCTTTGGATTGTACTTCATCGTGCAGGAACCAAGAGGATAAAATCCATCATTCACTCCATGACATTTTTGGGAAAGCTCTGTGTAGTGTCTGCTAATCTCATTCTCAGAAAGTTCCGGCATATGTAAATCCAATTGTCTCTTATCTTTTTCTCCCGGAAGTACTACTTCCACATCGCACTCAGGAATCAGGCTTAAACCTCTGCCTTCTTTTCCTTTTTCAAATATTAACATCCATTACACCTCCTTTACAATGGCAACTGCTCTGTCGATATCTTCTTTACTGTTCATCTCAGTACAGCACCATAGAATTCTATGTTCGTCCAGAGGATATCCTCCAAGGATTCCTTCTTTTTCCAATGCACTCAAAAGCTCTTCTGCCAATTTTTCAGACACTGTGACAAATTCATGGAAGAAATCTCCTTTGTTTTCCACCTTACATCCTGCTTCCTCGAGCTGTTTTGCCATGTAATGTGCTTTTGATGTACACTGAACAGCTACTTTTTTCAGCCCTTCATTACCCATTGCTGCAAGGTACACACCTACTGCCAGTGCACATAATGCCTGGTTAGAGCAGATATTACTTGAAGCTTTTTCTCTTCTGATATGCTGCTCTCTTGCCTGCAGAGTAAGTACATATCCTGTCTTTCCATTGTGATCAACTGTCTGACCTACAATACGTCCAGGGAGTTTTCTTGTCATACTTGATACACATGCCATGAAACCTAGATAAGGACCACCAAATGCGATAGGTAAACCTAATGGCTGTCCGTCTCCAACTGCAACATCAGCGCCATATTCCTTTGGAGTTTTAACAACACCTAAAGAAATCGGATTTACACCCATAATATATTTTGCTCCAGCTTCATGTACAATCTCACCAATTGCTTCAGCTTCTTCCAAACTTCCATAGTAGTTCGGGTGCTGGATATATACACATGCAGTTTCTTTGTCAGCAAGCTCTTTGAGTGCTTCAGTATCTGTAAGACCATCTTTTTCAGGAACAATAACCAATTCTATTCCATTGCCAAAACAATAGGTCTTAACAACTTCTAATACTTTTGGATCTGTTGTGGCAGAGATGAGTGCTTTACTTCTCTTTCTTTCTCTGCACATTGCAATACTCTCAGCAGCTGCTGTAGCCCCATCATATACAGATGCATTCGAAGCATCCATTCCTGTCAGATCACAGATCATTGTCTGATACTCAAATATTGACTGTAAGATTCCCTGACTGATCTCTGCCTGATAAGGTGTATAAGCTGTCAACAGACTTTCTTTTGTAATTACACTATTTACAACTGCCGGTATAAAATGTCTGTACGCCCCTGCTCCTCTGAAGATCACAGGGAATACCTGATTCTTTCCGGCAATGCTCTGCATTTTTCTTCTTACTTCAAGCTCAGACATGCCATCTGGAATCTGAAGCCCGCCTTTTACTTTTACTTCATCCGGAATATGAGCAAATAATTCTTCCATTGAATTAAAGCCAATCTCAGACAGCATTTCTTTTTGTTCCTCAGCTGTTCCCGGAACATATCTTCCCATTTTTCATTCACCACCTTTTTGATGTTAAGAATATTATTCCTGCTCGCTCTCTACGAAATCTTTGTACTCTTCTGCTGATAATAATTCCTCTTTATCTGTAATATCTTTTACTCTTACAAACCATGCTTCATAAGGTGCTTCATTGATTTTTTCCGGTGCATCCAGAAGTTCTTCATTAATTGCACTTACTGTTCCGGATACAGGAGCGTATACATCAGATACAGCTTTTACAGATTCTACATCAGAAAATGCATCACCTACTGAAATTTCATCTCCTTCTTCAGGAAGATTTACAAATACGAGATCTCCAAGCTCTGACTGCGCGAAATCAGTAAGTCCGATTACGACCTCATCTCCCTCTTCCTTTACCCACTCATGTGATTTTGAATACAATAAACCTTCTCTTAATTCCATTGTTCTATCTCCTTTATATGTTTTATTATTATTTTTTTGCTATAGTTTGACTTTATTCTTATTTACTTCTTTTGTAGAATGGTAATGCAACAACCTCTGCTTCAACTTTTCGTCCTCTTACCTCTACTTCTACTTTTTCTCCAAGATCTACACTTCCTTCAGCAACCAATGCCATAGCAATCGGACAACCAAGGTATGGACAATGTGTGCCTGATGTCGTCTGTCCAATCTTCTCTCCATTCAGGAATACTTCCTGATGTTCTCTGATGATTCCTCTTCCTGTTACTTTAAGACCAATACGTGTTCTCTGTGGTTTTTCTTTTGCCTCAAGAGCTGCTTTTCCAATGAAATCTTCTTTTGTCATCTTTACAGCAAATCCAAGCCCTGTCTCTAATGGAGATACTTCGTCATCCATCTCATGTCCGTAAAGTGGCATTGCAGCTTCCATACGGAGTGTATCTCTGGCTCCAAGTCCACACGGGATCAGTCCATCTTCTTTTCCACACTCAAGAAGTGCATCCCACATCTTTTCTGCATTGCTGCTGTCAAGGTAAAGCTCTACGCCATCTTCTCCTGTATATCCAGTCTTTGAAATGATACATGGAATTCCAGCAACCTCCGTATCAAATACTGCATGATAATATTTTTTCGGAATATTTTCTTCAGCAGTAAGTCTCTTAAGAATTTCCATTGCCTTAGGACCCTGAAGAGCAAGCTGGGCATAATCTGCTGATACATCCGTAAATGTTACGTCTCCAAACTGGTGATCTAACATCCACTGATAATCTTTGTCCTTGTTTGCTGCATTCACAACAATAAAGTAGTGATCCTCTGACTTCTTGTAGACAATAAGGTCATCTACGGTTCCTCCATGCTCATTGCACATCGGACTGTATCTTGCCTGTCCGTCCACCATGTTTACAAAGCTGTTCGTAAGAAGCATCTGGAGGTTTGCGAGAGCATCTTTTCCCTCACACAGAACTTCTCCCATGTGGGATACATCAAAAAGTCCTGCCTGTGTACGAACTGCCATATGCTCTTTGATCACACCAGTTTCGTACTGAACAGGCAATAAATATCCGCCAAACGGTACAATCTTTCCGCCGGCTTTTACATGCGCATCATAAAGTGGGGTTTTTAATTCCATTTTCTTCTCCTCCTTATTTTAGAATCTTCTGTTAAATAAAAGACAGGGAACCCTAATATCAGCGTAATTAAGATATTACAGTTCCCTGTCGTCTATTCTTCAGAGTATTGTCCGAACCCGATTCCTTTGCCTGAGAGTTTCGAGTCTCCTCTTGCCCCTTCGGCGTTTTTTTCGTCACACAAAAAAATCTCTCTCGAATCCATCTACCAATCACTTGCTTTAATTTTGTTTCATTATATCCACCTTTTTTTTATTTGTCAACGTTAGTTTTGTGTGTTTTGCACACAAATAGTCGTTATTATTTTCACGTTTTTGTATATTATTTCACATATCGAAAATAACCACGATTTTTAGGGGGTTTTCAAGTTCTTACTTTTTTTATTAATCGAAAATCTCGATAATACATATAATAATTTTTCATACAATAATCTCGACTATTTTATTTCTTTCACCTTTATACAGATATAAAAAGGACTTTATGTTTCCATAAAGCCCTCTTACATCCTATTATTTTTCTTCCTGTTCTTTTTTTCTCATCTTTAATTTTAATAATGCTTTTGCTTTCAGGCAGTCGATACGATCCATGTTGTTTTCTCCAACAACATCTGTTTCCTCACCGCTCTCACTCTTATTGATATCAACAATCGCATCCAGATAATCATTGACAACAACAAACTGAGCAACCGTACCATTAAAGGTAATTCCTGTCACCGGAATTCCACGGGAGCCAATCTGCTCAACAGTATTTGTGTAATCCACATGGCTGTTTCCCCAACCGTCGCAGGAAACAATCACACCGTCCGCTCTCATACATTCTGCCATAACCGCAGCTCTTGTTCCTACAAACATTTTGTCCTCATTGCCATCCGGTGTTCCTACCAGAAGAATTCCAAGAAGGTCAAGATCTGTATCTTCTGATACAACCTCCACAAGCGGGTCTCTAAAATGATGTAATGTTGTTTCTTTTGTCGATGGTCCAATTCCCATAATCTCTCTCCTCCTGTCTTACTGCATGGAACGGATAATTCCGTCTCTATATTCATTTGGCGTAATCATCACCGGCATATTTCCCATGTCAATGATGGACTTTGTTCCGATAGAGCTGGATGGCTCCTTCGGGAACATATGAGTGTCGTACATAGCTCCCTGTCCCGCAACCTGTCTGATAATCAAAACACGTTTCTTTCCAGGACGTGCAACATCGTTATATACATGTTTCTCTGTACACTGATTTCCATTAAATTTTTTCAATTTTTCTCTGAAAATATTAATGAATTTATCACAAAGCAAATGTGCTTCTGTAGGGCCTGGTCTTTCCTGTCCCATTCCTGCTGCAAGTGTAACATCAAAGGAAATAATCACATCATTATCTCCCGGAGTACCTGCTTTATTAAGCACCAGCTGATCTTTTAAGTTACCTTCTGATGATCCAAATTCATGACACTGTTTTCCATTTACATCTACACCGGTAAGCATCACGTAAACACCAGTAATTGTATGAGTGATTCCTTCTCCCAATACTCCGAGCACTTTTGTAGAAATTGGAATAATATCCATGATCGTATTGGTCCAACGATCATGATCGCCCGGCTGGATTACTTGAATATCAATATCTGTGATATGTTTTGCATCCTTTAATAATTCCGGGATAATAGCGTCTTTACAAACAGTCATCTTCCCACCTGTTGTAATATCATTACGATCACCTTCCAAAACCGTATCCATATGAAATGCTTTAATGGTAAGGCGACGTAATTTCTTTTCCTCAACTGCCATGTCTTCTATGTCCTCCTTTAGCAATTTTTTCTTTTCTGCTACGTAAACTCACTTGTCTTTATTTTATCATACCAATATACAAAATCAATCTTTTTTTATAATGCTTTCTATAGAAAAAAATCTAAAAAGGGAAATGGACAAACCATTTCCCTCCTAATGTTCGTTGTATATTAGATTTTAGCAACATACTCAAATGGCAATGGTACGATCTTTCCAGGTGTCTGGATCTCAACCAACTGCTCAAGAGTAGCTTTTACGATAGCTGTCTGCTGTTCCACATTGTGAGGACCACCTGCATTAGCACCCATAGGTACCAATGGAGCAACCGCACGTGGAGTACCAGTCTGACGTACAACTGGTGGAAGAGCTGCAATAATAATTGTAGGAATTCCAGCTTCTTCAATCGCTCTCTGCACCAATACTGCAGAGCGGTGACAGGTACCTCATCCAGCTGTGAGGATAGCTGCATCTACGCCTTCCTCTTTCAGCATTGCTGCTACTGCAGGACCTGTCTCATGTTTGAATTTTTCCTGGTTTCCACCACCACCCATGAATCCAGCATGGAATGGAGCTGTAGCCTTAATAAATCCTTCTTCTACTAATTCATGAAGTCTATCGATAGGGAACATACAGTTGATATCTTTATTAACATCACTGTTATCATATCCACCATGAGATACCATCAATTTATCTGATGGGCATTTATCATCGATCTTTCTCCAAGTAAAGTCACCTGCAAGGTTAAATCTTTCCTGATCAACCTGATGTACACCTGCTGCTGTAGCAAGAGCAACTGTCATATCTTTCAACTCTTTCTCTACTGGTGTCCATACCATCGGTGGAGTAATTGGAACGAAGATTTCTGATTGTAATCCTTTAACAACCGTTAAACTCATTTTTATTCCTCCTCTTTCTTTAACCGAGCGCTCATTTCTGCTTGTTTACGACGCTCTTTTTCTAAATTACTGACGTACTTTTCATGGATTTCAGGACCAAGCTGCTCCGGAAAGCTCATATGCCATCCGAATTCCTGACCAATCTTTGGTTCAGTATCACAAATAAACATTCTCTTCGGAGCTTTAAAAAATCCTAATCGTCCCTTCAAATCTACACTGATGCTGCAATCATCAACATCAACACAAATTCCTTCCATGTATATGACTCTGTCACCATATTTCAATCGTTCGTCATTCATTTAAAACACCTTATTCTTAGTTATATCCTTTATCAATACGTTTCTGGCTAAGTGGAAGTGCCTGCTCATTTTCTACAAGATCAATCTTGGATCCGATAGCATCTTCGATCACTTCAATGTTCGTAGCCTTAACGTTCGGATTCCATTTCTTTTCAGCTGGTTTAACTACTTCACCTGCCATCTGAACTTTGAGCATCTCAAGAGCACGAATTGCATCTTCGTGGCAAAGTGTATTGTTTCCAAGGATTTCGTTCTCAATACCGCCTTCAGATTTGTTGTTATCTACCATTGCTGTCATGTACTTGTTACCAACTACAAGTGCTCCCTGAACTGCACAGTATGAAAGTCCTACTACAGGAACTCCTCTCATACCAATCTGCTCATGGTGGCTAGCAAAGTCGATATGGTTATTTCCGAAACCTTCTGTTGTGATAAATGCACCATCAACGTCCATCATTTCTACTGTCTGTCCAAGTCTTTCAGATACATAGAACTTCTCAGCGTTGATCTGTGGAGATCCAACAAAGATTACACCACAAAGGTCAATTTCCGGATCAGCAAGTGCCTCAAGTACAAGTGGCTCTCTCCAGTAATGTCTTGTCATCTCTTTAGATGCAGGTCCGATACATGTAAGAGCGTGGATACATCCATCAAGAACTTCCAATGGGCTCATACATACTGGGAGGTTACCAAGGTCAACGTTAGCTCTTGCTCCAAGAATTCCACATGGTTCTACCGGAAGGATGAAGTTATCATGCATAGCTCCCTGTCCCATGATCTCTTTACAAATAACTACTTTCTTCTGACCTGGGTGACGAACCTGAACGAATTCCTCTGTATCTACTACAAGGTCTTCTTCAAGTTTCTTCAATGCTTCACGGATTTCCTGTGTGACAATATCAAATGCTGTATGTGCAGCCATAGGTCCACGACGTTCCATGTTTGTCTTTTCCTGAACTACGATATTACCTTTGATGAAGATTTCTCCCTTATCTGGGCATCCCGGACGTCCCCACATAATGTTTTCATCCATATATCCTTCGGAAGAACCGAACTCACCAATCTGAACTCCACCTTCGTCTGTTCCTGAAAGCATCATGATAGCGCCATCGATTACTCTTGTAACGCCCTGTCCAATCTTAGCATCGCCTTCTTTTGTTGCGATTGGCTGAACATCCATGATTGTCTCAGAATATTTGTGATACTCTTTTGGTGTAACGATTTCAAGATGGAAATCTTTAACAAGATCAGAATTAGCAATTACATCTGCTTCAATACCCTCACGGATTGTAAGAACTGTTCCTTCAATCTTTGTCTCTGGTCCTCTCTTAACTTCTGTGATAGCAAAATGTTTTCTTGTAAGGCTTCTAATAACCTTTCCTTCTTTTGCTACTTCTTCAGCTGTCGGAGCTGCTGCTACTGGAGCTGCTGCTGCCGGAGCTACTTCTACTACCTCAGCGCCTCCGCCAAGTGCACCAACCGGGATAGAAAGATCAATATCTTTTCCTTCGCCAATATGGATTTTAAGAATTCCGCCTGCAACTGGTGTTGCTGCTACTGGAGCTGCTGCCGGAGCTGCTGCTGGAGCTGCTGCTTCTGCTGCTTCCTCAGCTGCTTCCTCTACTTCTTCCTCTACAGAATCTTTTGCCCCCTCAACAACATCTGCTGTCAATGGTGAAAGAGAATCAAGAGTTTTTGTAAGTTTTGCTCCTAAAATTTGTCCAATTTTTAAGCATCCATCAAGATTTAATAATCCAGAGTCAACTAACTCATCAAAAATTGCTGGATCTTCAAGATTTGCTGGCTCAATAATGATTCCAGCCTCTGCTCTACAGCATAACACTGCAGGATCATTTGCATGTTGTTTCGCTGTTTCAGCTGTAATAGACATATTGTTCCCTCCTTTTAATTACTTTGCTAATTGTGATAATTCACATATATATAATCGCTTCGTAAGGAGTCATATCGGGGGATCACTCCTTACTTCCGCAATTTATACCATAACTAGTCTTCTACATCAATATCCTGATCAACCCATTTAGATACAGTAAGCTGACGATACTGTGCGTGACCAACTGCTCTCATAACATGGTCTGTCTGATGGAATACTTTAAGTCCCATCTGAGGAGCAGATGCCATAACTGTGTTTGTACAGTCTGAACAGTTACCAATGATAATATATTCACAGCCATCTTTCTTAAACTGCATATTGTTTTTTACCTGTCCAGGACAGTTTCCAGGACGAAGACACTTAAGTGGTGCACCCGGTTTGTTTTCAATTGCCTGTTTACATCTGCATACAGATACAACTTCACCATGCATCTTTTCTGCAATTACACGCATACGTGCTTCGTTACCGCCACATGCACAGACAAGAAGTCCTACTTTCTTACCTGTAAGATCTGGCATTTTGTATGTTGTAAGAATAGCACCTGTTGTCTTTGTGGTTGGCTCATCTAACTCTGCTGCACGTCCTGTGAATGCTCCACCCATGATGATTTCGCCTACTTCATCCTCTTTGTCCAGTCCGCCGGCTTTTTCGATCATCTCACCAACAGAAACTCCAATCGGCACATCCATGAATACATGTGCAGCATTTCCACCTTTGATATTTCCACGAACCGTCATGTTTTTACTGATACATGGTCTCTTTTCATCAATTGCCTCAGCAATTCTTGCTGCTGTCTCAAGGTTTACAACAACAGCTCTTGCTGCTGATGGAAGCTGTGTTGTATCAAGGTTCAGTCCAAGACACTCTCTAACAACCGCACGCTCCTCACCCATTGGGTAGATATCAGGAAGCAGATGCATTGAAATGTTATCTTCATTTTCAATTGCTGCCATCAATATCTTAACAGCTTTTTTGTTTTTCTTCTTAATAGCAAAGATTGCTTTGTCAGCCTGTGTAATCTCCATACAATATTTTACACCGCGAAGGCATTTGTCACACTGTTCTTCGAGCTGTCTGATATTGTGTTCAAGTCCCGGCTCACACTCAGCTGCATTTATCAAAATGTAGCTATATTTTCCAGGTTCTTCTACATCATCAATTTCCGGATTGATTTCTGGATTCATCTCCCCAAGCGGTGTCTCTGAAAGGTTGATACTAAGTTTGATCCCTGTAGGGAATCCTGCACCACCCATACCAACAATACCAGCTGCTTTTACCATATCAAGCTTACTTGCATCAGCTGGGACATCAATCGGGACAAACTCGTCTGGCTGCTCGTCTGCTGCTTCAATAATAATACGATCATCTGTGATCTCAACTACCTTACCATATACACTTGAGAAAATATTTGCCCCAAGTCCGGTAGGAGTTGCAATGAGTGTACCTTTTTTTACTTCAGCTCCAACCTCTACACATGGAGCACATGGAGCACCTACGTGCTGACGTAATAATAACTGTACTCTTCCCATAACACTCTTCTCCTTTTCATTCTTTTATATATGCAAGAAACCCGACACCTCGCCAGTTTCTTTACACTTCATAAAATCATAAAACAATTTACGAAAAACAGATCCACTTGTTTTTTAAACATCCTGTTATTTATTTGTGTTTTCTATAACTATGTTTTCGACTATTATTTAACAAAATCTTATCTTTTTTGGCGAGGGCATGTGGGAATCGAACCCACCCAGGACGCTCTTAACGCCCCACACTAGTTTTGAAGACTAGGAGGCACACCAGTCACCCATCTACCCCCATATACATTTGCTCATGCGATATAACCTTATCACACTTATTCTTATTTTTCAACAGTTTTTAATTATTTTTATAATAACAAAAAACCGTTGACTTTTCAAGGCATTTCGTCCATAATAAAATTAAAGAACTGAACCGAATACTAGAACGTAGTCTATTTGTTATTTTTCTATCAGATTTTATCAAATAGAACACTGTATTCCGTGATATTATTAACAGAAAAGGCACAAAGGGATCGTTTGTTTCCAATGTGTTTTTATAAAACTTATAGTTTTTGTCTATAAGTATTTTAAAGGAGGGTACATATTATGGAGTTAAAAGCTAATGTTAACTTCGATCGGTTTGAGGCAGCTCTTCAAGTAGTAGATGCTCACACCGTTGGAGAGTTCTGTCGTGTCGTTATCGGCGGATTCCCGGAGCCAGAAGGCAACACAATGATTGAGAAGAAGAAATGGATGGAGCAGAATTATGATCACGTTCGTACAGCTCTTATGTTCGAGCCAAGAGGACATCATGATATGTTCGGCGCATTCCTGTGCAAACCAGTTAATCCAGAAGCTCAGTTTGGTGTAATGTTCATGGATACAGGCGGATATCTGAACATGTGCGGACACTGTACAATCGGTGCAGTTACAGTTGCAGTTGAAGCGGGTCTCGTTGAATCTCATGAAGGCGAGAACGATGTTGTTCTTGAAGCACCTGCTGGATTAATCCGCACAAAAGCTATTGTAAAAGACGGAAAAGTTGAGAGTGTTACATTAACAAATGTACCGGCTTTCGTTTACAAAGAGAACCAGAAGGTTACAATTGACGGAAAAGAAATTGAATTTACTATTTCTTTCGGCGGAAGCTTCTTTGCATTAGTTGACACAACAAAACTTGATATCGGTGAGATCAACCCTAAGACAGTTCCAGAGTATACAAAACTCGGTATGAAGATGTTAGAGGTTATTAATAAGGAAATTCCTGTTAAACATCCTCTTCTTGACATTGATACTGTTGACCTTGTTGAGTTCTATGGACCGACACCAAATCCAGACAAAGCTACTATGAGAAACGTAGTAATCTTCGGAGATGCTATGGCTGACCGTTCACCATGTGGAACAGGTACAAGTGCAAAACTTGCTACACTCCATCACTGGGGAGAGATTAAAGTTGGCGAAGAGTTCATCTATGAGAGCTTTATTGGAAGCTTATTCAAAGGTGTTATTAAAGAAACAACAAAAGTTGCAGATTACGATGCAGTTATCCCGATGATCACAGGTAGCTGCTATCTGACAGGTGTTGCTACATACTTAATCGATCCAACAGATCCATTGAAATATGGTTTCCAGGTAGGTTAATATTTACCGGTTTTTTCAAAAGTATAGTAGTATGAAATCGAAGAAGCGGATTATCACTAATCCGCTTCTTTTTAGAAAGGAATGAAAGCGATGCCGAGAAAGCGACAGTCCACCAAGAGCCGCATCGTAAAATGTGCATGGAATCTGTTTTATAAGAATGGCTACGACAAAACAACAATTGAAGATATTATCGCTGCTTCCAAGACATCTAAGGGGACCTTTTACCACTATTTCAAAGGAAAAGAATCTCTTTTAAATACCTTGTCTTATCTTTTTGACGAAAAGTACGAAGAACTATATGGTATTATTGATCCGAATCTATCCTGTTACGATAAACTTTTGTTTTTAAATCATGAACTGTTTTATATGATTGAGAAAAGCGTTGATATCTCTCTTCTGGCTTATCTTTACTCATCTCAGTTGACTACCAAAGACAAAAAATCTTTATCTGACAAAAAACGGTTTTATTTTAAATGGATCTCAGAAATCATTAGTGATGGGCTGGAAAGCGGAGAATTCAAGAACACAAGCACTGCTGAAGAATTGATGAATATTTATGCCATGTATGAGCGTGCCCTGCTCTATGACTGGGCACTGTTTAAAGGCAAATTCTCCCTATGTGAATATAGCGACAAACTTCTGCCGCACGTATTGGATACATTTGTTGAAGGAGTTTAAGAATCATGAAGATTTCCAGTGAACCAATACGGGTACTTTGATAAGGATATCATCCTGACGTATCAAAGTACCCGTATTTTTCTTATACCATACACTCGTGAATTTCTTCTTCTTTTATCCCTACTGTTTTCATCATCTCGACAATCTGTTCCCTGTCAGTAAGTTCAGCGCACCAGGAAAGACCACAACCGGCGGAAATTGCCCGGGGAACAGGTATGATACGACCCGGAACCTCTCTTTTTTTGCACTCTTTTTCCATAGCCATGGCATCTGCCGTTGTATGAAATGTCACAATCAATTTTAATTCCCTTTTTTTCATTCTCTATTCTTCCTCCTGTGCAAGTTCACGAATTGCGCGAATTGCAGTGTCCACTTCTTCATCTGTATTATAATGAGAAAAACTGAATCTTACTGCTCCCTGCTCTACCGTTCCAAGAGCCTCATGCATCAAAGGCGCACAATGTCCTCCCGGTCTGGTCGAAATACCATAATCTACGAGGAGCGCATCACTTACTTCTCCCGAATCATAATCTCCAATATTGAGAGTCACAACTGCGCATCTCTCTTTCTGGTCAAAATCGCCATATACAGTGACTTCTGGAATATCCTTCACTCCTTCATAGAATTTCCTCATCAATTGCTGCTCTCGTTCTCGAATCGTATCAATTCCCGTCTCCTCCAGATAAGAAAGAGCTGCATGAAGCCCGGCAATTCCATGACCATTTAATGTCCCCGCTTCCAGCGCGACCGGCATCTCCTTTGGGTGTTCTTTATTATAAGTCTGCACGCCGGTTCCTCCACTCTTGAGCGGTCGAATCTCCAGCCCTTCTCTCACATACATGCCTCCTGTACCCTGCGGTCCCAAGAGTCCTTTGTGCCCGGTAAAACAAAGAACATCAATATTCATCTTCTTCACATCAATCGGGAACACTCCTGCTGTCTGAGAAGCATCTACCACAAACAGCACACCTCTTTTGTGAGCAATCTCACCGATTGCTCCTACATCGATATAATTTCCCGTAAGATTAGAACCATTTGTGCATACGATCATCTTTGTATCATCACAAATCGCATTTTCAATATCATCAATACAGAGCCTTCCTTTTTGATCACTCTTTACGATAGTAAGCCTTACTCCCCGTTTTTCCATCTCGTACAGCGGGCGGAGAACAGAATTATGCTCTAACATTGTTGTAATCACATGATCTCCCGGATTCAGAAGTCCACGGATTGCAATATTCAGACTCTCCGTAGAATTATTGGTAAATACAATCTGTTTCGGATTATCTCCACCAAATAAGCTGCAAAGCTTCTCTCTCGTATCATAAATCATTCTTGATGCACTTAAAGATGCATCGTTTGCTCCTCTTCCCGCATTTCCCATAGAGCTCATAGCTTGCACGACTGCATCGATAACGCACTGAGGTTTATGCATTGTTGTCGCTGCATTATCTAAATAAATCATAGCTGTTCCTCTCTTCATATACTAATCATAGTACACTTCTCGTACGACTTTTATAAAACGTTCTACGTTTTTTGTTATCTGACTGTTTTTATTATATACAAGATTGATATCACGTCCCGCATCTGCCTTTGGTATTTCAAACGACAGCATATGTCCGTCCGCTACCTCTTCTTCCGTGGCAAGCCGGGACAAAACAGAAACGCCCATTCCCTGCCTCACAGATCGCTTGATCGTCTCCTGATTGTCAATACTTGCAATCACATCAAGATCCGAAAGCATAATACCAGCCTTTTTCAACTGTTTTTCTGCCTCTTTTCTTGTTCCGGAACCTTCCTCTCTCATGATCACGTGTTCTTCATGAAGCCAGGAAATATCTTCTCCAAAAGTCTCTTTAATTGCCTGATATTTCTCTGTATTCGGTGTGATAATATTTAACTTATCCTTATAAAACGGAAGGTATTTACAATATTTTTTCTCCAGAACAGTACCTGTAAATCCCACATCCGCAATTCCGTCTACAATCTGTTTTACCACCTGGGCACTGTCTGTCTCCACAACTTTAAACTGCTCTTCCGGATATTTTTCTTTGAACCGAATGAGCGCCTTTGGAAGAAGATATTGCGCAGGAATCGTAGATGCCGCAATCGTGATACAATGATTTCCTTCCCCTCCCTGCACATTAAACCTTTCCTCAATCTGACGCTCCAGATCAATCATCTGCTTTGCATATTTATAAAGTTCCTGCCCATCTTCTGACATTGCCACTTCTTTCGTATTCCGAATAAACAATCTTACTTCAAGCTCTCTCTCTAACGCTGAAATATGTGCGCTCACTGTCGGCTGAGTCAGATACAGATCTTTTGCCGCTTTTGAAAAACTCCCATCTTCTGCTACTTTCACAAAAGCTTCTAACTGTTTCAAATTCATTAGTACGCTACCCTTTCACTCTCTCCACCCGTCTTCTTTGTTACTTTAATACTGTCCATATATTCAAGAATCGGTTTTGCGCTCTTTCTGCTGGTACCAAATAAATCTCTCACCTGTGCAATTGTAATGACCGGATCTTTGGAAAGTTCTGCTTTTATGACCTCTTTCGCCTCGTCCATATATTCCTTAAGTGTATACATATCCTCTGTCACTTTCACTGCCTGATGTTCCTGAAGAAGAATATTCAATATATCATCTATGATTTCTTTCGACACACCCTTACAATCAATCTCGGAATATCTTATAAAATCAAATTTTGCCTTTCTAAATGCTCCAAGTAACGTCTCGGCCACTTTTTCATAGGTCTGATCCTTACAAACCTCAAACTCCGGCGTACAAAGATACTCATCTACTCGCTTGATCCAGCCTTTTTCTTCCATCAATTCCACTACACGGTCAAACACATTCGGCTTAATTTTTGCAAAATGAGTCATCTGGGCTTCTGCTTTCTTCATACCATAACGGTATGGGAATTTCTTTTCATAGGATCCAAGAAATTCTTCCAGTGTATGTCTCGCTGTTCTTACTGCATCTGCATGCCATACATAGGTATCCTTTCTCATAGTAAACGTAACGACCAGCCCCTGCTCTTCAAGCTGGGCTACATCCTTTTCCACCTCTTCCGCAGAAAGCGCAGTGATCTTTGCAAGTTCTGCTACTGTGATCATCGTCTTTGCATGCTCTTTTACATGAAGCTCAATAACATCAGCGGTAGAACCGGATTCCTTCCGCTTAAGCTCCTCAATCACATCTTGCTGGAAGCGTTTTTTCACACCTGGATTCGGTTCCAGGATAACACCTCCGCCGATAGTCTCCATAGGGGAATAAAATCTAACAACAAATTTATCTCCTCTTCGCACAGCTATCTTTTCTTCCAGACGAAGCTGCACAAAACCGCTCTCGCCCGGACCGATTTCTTCTTTATCCAAAAGGACCGCACGGCACAAGATCTCACTCGTTCCTGTAAAAAAGTGAAGTCTTGTATGATTGGTCAACACACGCATGGAACTGTCAAGCACATTAAGCTTAACATCCAGAAGATCTGTCGTCTTCATGCTTCCCGGTGATGCCAGTACGCATCCTCTGCTGATTTCTCTTTTCTTTATATTAGACAGATTAATTGCTACTCTCTGTCCTGCATAACATTCATTTTTATCTTCTCCGTGTACCTGAATGCTTCGAATCTTACTCTCTTTTCCGATTGGATACATCTCCAGAACATCTTCTTTTCGGATTGTTCCGGACACCAGTGTTCCTGTAATAATTGTTCCAAATCCTGACAATGAAAATGCTCGGTCGATCGGAAGTCTCGGGATGGTATGAATGTCTTTTGTGACAAGCTCGTCACTGGTCATATGATCAATCAGCTCAACAAGTGTATCAAGACCCTCACCTGTCGCTGCAGATACCTTTACCACAGGAGCCTTCTCCAGAAATGTTCCTGCAAGCTCTTCTTTTACCTCTTCTTCCACCAGTTCCAGCCATTCTTCATCCACAAGGTCGCATTTATTGAGAACAATAATACTCTTCTCGATTCCAAGAAGATTTAAAATATCCATATGCTCCCTCGTCTGCGGCATAATACCCTCATCGGCAGCAATGACAAGAAGAACCAGATCCATACCAACAACACCGGCAACCATATTATTAATAAATTTTTCATGTCCCGGCACATCAATAATACCAGCTCTGTCACCGCCTGGCAGATCAAAATAAGTAAATCCAAGGTCTATCGTAATCCCTCTTCGCTGTTCTTCCTCCCAGCGGTCTGTATTTCTTCCTGTCAGAGCCTTGATCAGAGTCGTTTTCCCGTGATCAATATGCCCCGCTGTTCCAATAATAATGTTTTTCATTGCTTTGCTTCCTTCAACTCTTTTTCATTATCGTATTTTTACAAGACTTTTTTCTTCCAGAACACCAAAATCTACAAGTTCGTTCACCAAAGGTCTTAACTCATGTTTCTGAATCGTTCTGGCATCAAGAATCACTGTATCGTTGGCGGTTCTCGGTATCACTGGCACTGGAAGATGTCTCAGACGTTCTTCCAATTCATTGACACTGATTTTTTCCGGCTTAACTATTACTGCCATACTCGGAATTCGCTCCAGCGGAAGTGAGCCTCCGCCAATCTGAGATTCACAAGGCTTAACTTCCACTTTTGCCGGAATTTTTGCCGCCTTCATCATTCTTGCAAGAGTTTTTGCACGTTTTTCCACTTCATGAAGTGGCTCAGCAATCATTCGAAGTACCGGAATATTCTGAACTGCTTTTTCTTCGGACAGATATTCCTGAAGTACCAGCTCCAGTGTTGCCGCTGTAAACTTATCAATTCGAAGTGCTCGGGTCAGCTGATTCTTTTTCATCGTGTCGATATATTTTTTCTTTCCAATGATGATTCCTGCCTGCGGACCTCCAAGAAGCTTGTCTCCGCTAAAGCACACTACATCTGCACCTTTCGCAATAGACTCCTGTACGGTCGGCTCATGAGTAAGACCATATTTAGCAAGATCTATGAGCACACCACTTCCAAGATCTTCCACAACCGGAAGATCATATTTTTTTGCAATCGGAATCAGTTCATCAATTCCTACTGTATCGGTAAAACCTACAATACGGTAATTGCTCGTATGAACTTTAAGAAGCGCCTTTGTCTCTTCGGTAATCGCATTTTCATAATCATCATAGTGGGTCTTATTCGTCGTTCCGACTTCCACCAGTCTTGCCCCGCTCTGTTCCATCACATCCGGAATACGGAATTTTCCACCAATCTCAATGAGTTCTCCTCGAGAGACTACAACCTCGCCTCCCTTTGCCAGAGAACTTAGGATCAGCATTACCGAGGACGCATTGTTATTAACCGCCATCGCAGCCTCTGCTCCGGTAATCTTACAGAGCAGCTTTTCAAAATGAGAATAACGTTCGCCTCTTTTTCCTGCTTCCAGATTGTATTCCAGGTTGGAGTAGCCTGTAGCAATCTCCATGACCCGTTTCATATGCTTCATACTGATCGGCGCACGACCGAGATTTGTGTGCAGGATCGTTCCTGTCCCATTGATGACCGGACGCATGTTCGGTGTATGCATATCCTCAACTGTCATCTCAATACTTTTCACAAGAAGCTCAATCTGCTCTTTTGCACTTTCCTCATCCTCAGACTGCGCGATATATTTTCTAAGTGCATCCATCTCATCATGGATCGCCTCCATGACCGACTGTCTGCCAAATCTTTCGATCAGCTCCTGAATTGTTTCATTTTCCAGCAGTACATCCACTTTCGGTATACTTCTGTATAAAAGATTTTTGTTCATAATGTTTCCCTCATAAATGATCTACAAATAATTAAAATAAACGAATCAACTTATCACTCTTCTCTGCCACTTTCCCGATAATGGAAACTTTTGTGTCCATCTTCGCAGCAGCAAAATCCGCAAGCATCTCTTTTAAGTTGTCTGGTGATACACTGATCAGTAACCCCCCGGATGTCTGTGGGTCATAGAGAAGATCCATATAGTATTCTTCCACGGAACCTGACTCTACGAGACCGATGGAGTAGCCTCGGTTCTTATAAGCCCCAGCCGGAACAAGTCCCATCTTTGCATAATCAATCGCATCTTCTAAATAAGCAATGTCTCTCACATTCAGCTCAAATGTAACCTCACTTGCCGATGCCATCTCCACACAATGACCCAAAAGTCCAAATCCTGTAATATCTGTGCATGCCGATACATCATATTTTTCCACGACCTGTTTACCTGTTTTATTTAAGGATGCCATAACTGTCTGTGCCTCCCGGATTGCGGAAGGAGAAGCCATATCTGCTTTAATCGCAGTATTGACAATTCCGCTTCCGATCTGTTTTGTCAGCACAAGGATATCTCCCGGTCTGCATCCATAATTTTTAAATATCTTATCAGGATGTACAAAGCCGGACACACATAAACCATATTTCGGTTCATCGTCCTGTACGGAATGTCCGCCTACCAGTACCGCTCCTGCTTCTTTCACCTTCGCTGCGCCACCCGCAAGGATGTCGCCTAAAATTGCCGGGTCCAGACAATTCGGGAACCCGACGATATTGAGTGCCACTGCCGGCTCTCCTCCCATCGCCCATACATCGCTTAAGGAGTTGGCAGCCGCAATCTGTCCAAACATGTAAGGATCGTCAACGATCGGCGTAAAGAAGTCAACGGTCTGTATCATCGCGATATCATCCGTCACCTTATAGATAGCCGCATCATCGGATGTCTCAATTCCGACGAGCAGGTTATCATCCTGAAACTTCGGCAGCTTGCTCAGAACCTGAGCAAGGGTCTCCGGACCAATCTTGGCTGCTCACCCAGCAGTTTTGCTTAAACTTGTTAATTTGACATCTGATTTCATTGTTAATCCTTCCTCCTGTAATCACACCAAAGACCATACCCCTTTTATTCGGGGCATGGCCATCTTTTTTATCAAAAAATCTCTTTATAATCTCTTTAGCGGAATATATATTAAGGTTTAATTATTCTTCCTGCTTTTGCCATTGTCTCTACAATACTGTACATATTTGTAACTGTACCTACAGCAAGCTTATCTTTCAATCCGTAATAATCCAGACATGTTCCACATGTCATAATCTCAACACCCTGTGCTTCCAGAGACTTCAGATCCTCTAAAGAATCAGAACCTTCTGTTGTCAGAGTTGCACCACCGTTATAGAACAGCATTGTCTTTGGCAGAGTATCAAGCTGTGTAACAGCAAAAATAAATCCTTTGATCAGTACTTTTCCAAGTTCATCATTACCACTACCCATACGGTCTGATGAGATAACCACTACTGTATTCGCTCTTGCGTCAGGCATACAATTCACCTCTTCCTCTCTTTCTGCTTTTGGTGCACCTTCCATCTGGATCGTAATTTTAAATTCTCCATCGCTGATCTTCTCGGAAGAAACCTGTCCGCCGGAACTTGTTGCCATCTTTGTCACGTTCTGTACTGCGATTTCATTATCTACCAGAACTTCAATGGTCTCAGGCCCTGTAAGCGCCTGCATTGCCTTTTTTGTTTTAATAACAGGGATTGGGCAATTATCCCCCATTGCATTGACTGTAATCATGAATGATTCCACCTTTCCTGATCCAACTATCTTTTGCACATATAGAAATATTCTATCACCGAACGGTCAAAAGGTAAATGGATTTTTCATAAATTAAGCATTATTAAGTAAAGACGCTCCACTCATTAAAACCTGTACTGCAGGACATTCTACAAGAGATGTGATATGATATTCCCCGTCCTTATAGTAAACCGGTTTCATCTCACCCTTTTTGAATGCAGCGATAAACTCCTCCAGAGTACGCACTTCCTCAGGAAACCATGTTGCACATACACCAACTTTTGCAGTGACATGGCAATCACTTGCTCCCAGCGTAAACAAATGAAGTTTTTTTGCATATTCTGCAGCTTTTTTACACGCTTCTTCTGATGTACTTCCATTTAACACTTCCAAACCATCCAGGCCTCTGACTGTAAGAAGATTCTCTTCCAGTCCACGGTTATTATTGCGGAACGGGTGGGCCGCAAAGCATATGCCTCCCTGAGCTTTTACCATGTCGATAAACTCCTGGGCAGGAATACGTTCCTTCGGATACTCATCAATTCCGAAAGCGACAATATCTCCCTGAAGAGAAAAATATTCAATCCCCACAAACACGGGGAAACCTGTCCTTGCCGTATACTCCCTGGCATACTCCTTAAGTCCCATACTGTCATGGTCTGTAATACAGATGGCACCAAGCCCTTTTTCTTTTGCAATTCTTACCATCTCATCCAGCTCAAGAAAACTGTCTTTCGAATAAGTCATTTCGTGCATGTGTACATCGATAAACATGTATAAATCTCCTTTTTGTGAGCATTTTTACTTCTATGTTTATTATATAAACATCTTCCCTTCGCTTCAAATAGAGATTCATAATAAGTACATGCTATATATAGATATTATCTATATATTATCTATATATTATCTATATATAATCAAATCATTACATCCCTTTCTCTGATTTACAATCTGAATACCGGGACTTAGACAAATTCAACTTCTCTACATTGAATTTACAAAGACTG
>JBJEMB010000255.1:0-7376 GCA_051879455.1 Lachnospiraceae bacterium | reverse complement strand
GAAGAAGACGACTTCGAAGAAGATGAGTTTGAAGAAGACGACTTCGATGAAGACGAGTTTGAAGAAGATGAGCTGGATGAGGATGATTTTGAAGACGAGTCTGAAGAAGCTGTTGAGAATGAATTTTCAAAGGAACCAGTGGAAAAGAAAGAAGAACCGCTTGAAATTGAAGAACCTTCTGAGGAAGAGATTCAAAAACGAATTAAAAAATCCAAAGGCGGCGGGGTACCATTTGATACAGGCTTTGTCGTAACCGGTCGTTATGACTTGAGTGCAACCAGTGAGATTGGTTTGAAAGCAGGGCTTACAGAGGAGCAGAAGAAGTTGTTCTCATATTTTGTTCCGGTAAGAGGAATGAGTGAACAGATTGTAGAAGTTCTTGATAATGACCGAAGAGCGCAGAGAGAAGGAACATCTAAGACGGGTAATCTTCTTGTAATTGGAAGAAAGGGTTCCGGTAAGACTGTTCTGGCAGTAGATATTGTAAAGGCAATACAGAAGCAGAGAAACTTAAAACAGGGAAAAGTTGCAATTGTAACGGGTGATTCTCTGAATAAGAAAGAGCTTACGAACATTATTCAGAAGCTCCGTGGTGGTGCCATTATCGTAGAAAAAGCCGGAAAATTAAATTCCAGAACAATCAAAGAACTGAACCATCTGATGGAAAGAAAAACAGGAGAGATGCTCTTCGTATTGGAAGATCAGAGAAAACCGCTTGAGAGAATTTTTACAGCAAATCCGGAATTTAAGAAGAAGTTTACTTCCAAACTGGAACTGCCAATTTTCATTAATGATGAGCTGGTAACCTTTGGTCAGACGTACGCAAAAGAGAATGGATATAAACTTGATGAGATGGGAATCTTAGCATTATATAGCCGTATAGATGTTATGCAGAGAGAAGACCATGCGGTATCCGTTGCAGAGGTTAAAGATATTATGGATGAAGCAATTGCTCATTCACAGAGAGCAAATGTAAAGCATCTGGCAAGAAGAGTCTTTGGAAAGAGTACAGATAGTTCTGACAGAATTATTCTGAAAGAAGAAGATTTTAAGATTTAATTGTAAAAAAAGAGTTTTGATGAGCAAGATTTGTCAAAACTCTTTCTTTTTGTTCTCAAGTAAAGTATACTATAATTTAGAAGACCGCAACGTAAAATTTGAGAACACAAAAAGGTCGTGGTGTGCTTTTCAAAGAATAGTATGATGAAATTTGCGGAGAAGAGAGGGTACGAAGATATGGCAGAAAAAAAGAAACGAGCATATGAAATAGGGGAGTTTGACCAGTATCTTTTCGGGCAGGGAAACCATTACGAAATATATAAAAAGATGGGGGCCCATAAAGTAAAAAAAGGGAAAAAAGAAGGCGTATACTTCGCTGTATGGGCACCACATGCAAGATCAGTTTCTGTAATTGGTGATTTTAATGAATGGGATATTGATGCAAATCCGATGGAGAGACAGGAGCCATTAGGAATCTATACCTGTTTTATTCCTGGCGTGGAAGAATACGCTCTGTATAAATACTGTATCAGAACATATTCAGGACAGTATGTTTTTAAAGCTGATCCGTTTGGAAATTATGCAGAGGTAAGACCGGGGACTGCTTCCAGAGTTGTGGATATCAGTAATTTAAAATGGACGGATTCTGCCTGGATGGATGCAAGAAAGAAATGGGATTTTGTGCAGAAACCAATGTCTGTATATGAGGTACATATCGGTTCGTGGAAGAAGCATCCGGGTGCAGAAGAGCCGGGATTTTATAATTACAGGGAGTTCGGAAAAGAGATTGTAAAATACGTGAAAGATATGGGATACACGCATATTGAGCTTATCGGTATTGCAGAACATCCTTTAGATGCATCATGGGGATATCAGGTGACCGGATATTTTGCACCGACATCCAGATATGGAACACCGGAAGATTTTGCGTGGATGGTCAATTATCTGCATCGTAATAAAATCGGTGTCATCCTTGATTGGGTACCGGCACATTTCCCAAGGGATGCGCATGGACTGGCTGACTTTGACGGTACACCGACTTTTGAGTATGCAGATCCGAGAAAGGGAGAGCATCCGGATTGGGGAACAAAGATTTTTGATTATGGGAAAAATGAAGTTCAGAATTTCCTCATTTCCAATGCATTGTTCTGGGTTGAACATTTTCATGTTGACGGACTGCGTGTAGATGCAGTGGCATCGATGCTGTATCTGGATTATGGCAAGCAGGATGGACAGTGGGTTGCAAATCAGTATGGCGGTCATGAAAATCTGGATGCGATTGCGTTCTTTAAGCATTTGAATTCTGTTGTGAAGGGAAGAAATCCAGGTGCACTGATGATTGCGGAGGAGTCTACCGCATGGCCGAAAGTAACTGCGGATGTAGAGGATGATGGTCTTGGATTCAGTTTGAAGTGGAATATGGGCTGGATGCATGATTTCACAGAATATATGAAGTTGGATCCAATCTACAGAAAAGATAATCATTATATGATGACATTTGCTATGAGCTATGCCGGAAGTGAAAATTATATTCTTGTGCTTTCTCATGATGAGGTTGTACATCTGAAATGTTCCATGCTCAATAAGATGCCGGGTCTCGGATTTGACAAATTTGCCAACTTAAAAGCAGGTTATGCATACATGATGGGACATGCAGGAAAGAAGCTTCTGTTTATGGGACAGGATTTTGCTCAGCTTCGTGAATGGAGTGAGGAGCGTGAGCTCGACTGGTTCCTGCTGGCAGAAAAAGAGCATCAGGCAATTCAGAACTGGATGAGAGACCTTCTTCATTTGTACAAGAAGAATCGTGCAATGTATCAGGATGCAGAAATATGGGAAGGATTTGAATGGATCAATGCGGATGATATTTTCCGAAGCATATACAGCTTTGTGAGACATTCAAAAGATAAGAAGAAAAATCTTCTGTTTGTCATTAACTTTACACCGGTGGCAAGAGATGATTACCGTGTAGGAGTTCCGAGAAAGAAACAATACAAACTCATCATTAACAGTGATGATGTAAAATATGGAGGAACCGGAGAAGAGCGCCCAACCGTTTATAAGGCAGAAAAGCAGGAATGCGACGGAAGAAAATTCTCATTTGCATATCCGCTTCCGGCTTATGGGGTTGCGATTTTTGAATTTTAATATTTAATATTTAATATTTAATATAGCACCACCGCTTCTAAGCACATGACTTGTTGATTTTTTTGTTTTGCTGCGTCGCTTATTTATGGATAGAAATCAAAACTCGCCTATGGGCTCAAACAATTGATTTCTATCCATGCTATGCTCGCAAAACTTCAAAAATCTGCCAACGTATGTCCTTAGAAGCGGTGGTGCTTTTGTTATAATATCAAATCTTAAATTTGTGATTATTCTGCGCTGTCTTCGTCACCGGCGTTCATCGGTCCCGGATCGTCTGTTGCTTCTGTGCTATTGTCAGAAGATTCGTCTGTTGTATCTGTGCTGTCATCGTTATCTTCATCACCGGCGTTCATCGGTCCCGGATCATCTGTCGCTTCACCGGATGTGTCTTCAGAAGCCGCATCTGCATCAGGGGCTTCTTCTGAAACCGCAGAGTCATCGGAAGATTCTTCGTCATCTCCGCCGAAGAGATCTTTGAAGAAATTAATGATCTTATCAAAAAATCCTTCTTTTTCTGCTTTTTCGCTGGCATCTTCTACGGTTTTCTTTACAGTGTCCAGTGTACTGTCTACGACTGCATCGTCACCGAGGATGGAATCATTAGTGTTGTTGATGATTCCGCCATCATTATCTTTTCCGAAAATTCCAGTAATGGAGCTTACGAGTTTGCTGAAAAATCCTTCTTCTTTTCCGTTTAAATTGTCGAGAGTCTTTTTCAATGCTTTGACATCATAATCATACTGCGCGATGTTTTGCATCAGAGAAGTAATTTGTGCAATCTGTTCGTCTGTCAGATCTACGCCAACATCGCTGGCGGCTTTCGTTACAGTATCTTCAATTTCATCTTTTTCTGAAAGGTCATCTTCGATAACTTCCTGCTTTACCTGATTCATCAGTTCAGAAGCCTGTTCCTGGCCAATCTCGTCTGCAAGTTCTCCTGTGGTGACAAGTTCTTCGGTGGCAGCAGCTTTCTGATCTTCATCAAGCTCTTCACCACTGGCTGATTCGTATGCCATCATAATTCCGGTCAGGGCACCTGTTCCTGATACTTCAATCGGAGAGGCTGCGATAACATTGCAGTTTTCTACGCCGGAAGTCAAAAGTGTGCTGGCAATCATGGAACTTGTGACAAAGGTAAGATTAGCAACCTTTACCTGAATACCACCATCGTCTGTCGGTTCAACATAAGAACAGCTGTAAGTTCTTGTGCCAATCTGTGCCTCTGTGGCAATACCTTCCATGTATTTTCTTTCATCCTGGTTTGTAACCTCGATTGTCTCTACTTCATCTGCTGAGGTTCCAAAGTATTCGTACATTGAATTTTTCTGCTCTTCTGAAAGATTAGCCCCTAATGTAACAACTTTGGCACTGTCGGCTCTGGCAATCATAGGAAGACTTGTGAAAGTCAGTGTTACTGCCAAAAGAGCCGGAAGACATCTTTTGATTTTAAACTTTTTCATGATATAATTCCCCTTTAATAATTATTAATCTTAAATGTACATGATACATTCTTATGTTGTCGGTTTTACCGACATTATCATCCTAAATATAGCATAGCTGTGTCAGTTTGAAAAGAAAAAGCATCTTAACAATTTCTGAAAATTTTCTGTAGCTGAGCTTCGAAAGTGGACTCTTCCATCATGCCCTTTTGCTCAAGAAGGACTTTTCCGTTTTCAAAATAAACAAAGGTAGGAACGATATTTGCCTGGTATTCGGCGGCAAGCACTGCTGATTCGTCAACTTCTACTTCGCAAAAACGGATGCGTCCGCGATATTTTATTTCTATATCTTCTACGAGCGGTTTCATCATGGCACATTTTCCACACCATACGGCATAGAACATTACAACGACCGGAAGAGGACTTTTTTTTACTTCTGTATAAAAATTTTTTGCTGTTAAATGGAGCATATTGTTCATCCTTTCCTCAATTTCATTAAATGTGAGATCAAATTCCCGGAATATTTTCCGGTTATATTACATAATATGATATTTAAGAGCAGAAGGTCATCATACCTTTCTTTTTGCAATCAGTTTACAGATTGGATGGTTCATGGATGAAAATTTCGTCTCGTACTCTGTCATAATATTTCCCTCGTTCATAGAAGTATCATTATGCAGGTCATAAGTGCATGCGGTTACTTCCCAGATATCGGAGTTATTGATTTCTTCTACGGAAAAATCAAACAGATCACGGTTGTCTGTCTTGAATTCCACCTGTCCATCTTTTGCAAGAATCTTATCGTAGCGTGCAAAGTATTCCGAAGAGGTGAGTCTCCTTCGGGCATGTCTTGCCTTTGGCCATGGATCGGAAAAATTAAGATAGATTCTCTCTACTTCTTCCGGTGAGAAAATTTCCGGAATCTCAGAGGCATCCATGCAGAGAAACCGGATATTTGCGACAGGTTCTTCAAGTTTTTCCACGGCGCGCAAAAGGACGCTGGAGTAACGTTCAATTCCAATATAATTAATATGCGGATTTCTTTCGGCGAGAGTCAGAAGGAATTGTCCTTTTCCCATGCCAATTTCAATATGTAACGGATGATCATTCCCGAAAATACCAGAAGCCCAGTGCCCTTTATTTTCGGAGGCATTTTTAACAACCATTTCGGATTCATTTAAGACTCCTTCGGCACGTGGGATATTTCGTAATCTCATATCATTTCCTCTTTCTATCATAATACTACTGAAGTCTTAAGTTAACCACAGTAGTATAAGTGTAACGTTAAATGGAGAAAAAGTCAAAGTGTTCGTCAAATCAAACAAATAAATATGCGGTTATAAAAAATAATTATGCAAATGATAAAAAATAAACAATATAGTTAAAAATATAACAAGTAATGCTTGCCTGTACTGCTTTAATATGGTAAAATTTGCGCAGATGAGATCATTTGAGAATGATTTCAAATTTTTTTAGGAACCTAATGTTAAAAAAATAACAACTAGAAGGAGAAGAGGTGCCATGAGCAGAAAAATTACAATTATTGGCGCGGGAAGTGTTGGAGCGACGATTGCGTACACATTATCCTATGAAGATCTCGCATCAGAGATAGTTCTGATCGATATCAACAAAGAGAAAGTTGAAGGTGAAGTAATGGATATTGAGCAGGGAACTTGTTTCCGTGATCCAATTTCCATTGTTGCGGGTACTTATGAAGATGCAAAAAATTCCGATATCGTAATTATCACATCGGGAATTGCCCGCAAACCAGGACAGACAAGAATTGAACTCACACAGACAAACGTAAATATCTTAAAGAGCATTACACCGGAGATTGTAACGGCAGCACCAAATGCCCTTTACATTATTGTAAGTAATCCGGTGGATATCATGACCTATGTATTTACAAAAATCTCAGGAATTCCGGAAAATCAGATCATTGGTTCAGGTACACTTCTTGACACAGCAAGACTTCGTTGTGGCCTTTCTGAACATTTTAAAGTGGCTCAGAAAAATATTCATGCTTATGTATACGGTGAACATGGAGATACATCATTTGTTCCATGGTCAAAAGCAAATATTTCAGGAATGAATATTGATGAGTATTATGAGCTTATGAAAGACGCCAAGAATCTAGAGGCGCTTGACAAAGATGGAATGTTGACTTACGTTCAGAAATCCGGTGGACAAATCATCACAAATAAAGGTGCAACTTTCTATGCTGTTTCAAGAGCAGTCTGTCAGCTTTGTGCACGAGTTCTTTCTGCATATGATTCTATGGCAACTGTTTCTTCTATGTTACATGGAGAATACGGAGTGGAAGATGTATGCTTAAGTACACTTACATTGGTAGGTCCGAAGGGCGTACAGGGTAAAGTGCCGATGGAACTTACAGACGAAGAAATAGAAAAGCTGAAAGCAAGTGCAGATGCATTAAAGGCAGTTATTGCTCAGATTGATCTGTCATAAGAAAAGAAAGGACAATGGAACATATGAAGTACAGCTATTATCCAGGGTGTACCCTGAGAACAAAAGCAAAAGACCTGGATGTTTATGCCAGAGCTTCTGCGAAGGCGCTGGGCTTTGAACTGGAAGAAATTGAAAACTGGCAGTGCTGCGGTGGTGTATATCCGCTGGGCACTGACGAGATCGCAACAAAGCTTTCTTCCGTTCGTGCGCTGAACGAAGCAAAAGAAAAAGGGCAGGATCTGGTAACAATCTGTTCTGCCTGTCATCATGTGATCAAACGTGTCAATGATGATATGAAAAATGTGGAGGATATCCGTACCA
>JBJEMB010000254.1:0-7431 GCA_051879455.1 Lachnospiraceae bacterium | reverse complement strand
CTGGATACCCCGTTAAAACGCAAGCTGGATGCAGTGGGTAAAACATTGAGCCTTGTGGGCCTTGTGGTCTGTGTGGTCATTTTTGCAATCGGTTCCCTCTATGGCCGTCCATGGATACCGTTGCTCATGACGGCTGTTTCCCTTGCGATTTCCATTATTCCGGAGGGACTTCCGGCCACTGCCACGATCGTTATGGCTCTCGGAGTGCAGCGCATGGCTAAACAGAATGCAATCATCCGTAAACTTCCGGCTGTGGAGACTCTGGGGAGTGCCACAGTGGTCTGCTGTGATAAAACCGGAACACTGACACAGAACCGTATGACGGTTACCCATGTAGCGTTTGAAAAATCTTATCAAACGGGAAAAGCTTCCTCTGTGGATATGATACAGGAATTTCAGGGACAAAATGCTGAGCTTCTCAGAATTGCTGCTTTGTGTAATAACGCATCCATAAATCCGGACTGCCCGAGAGAGATCATAGGCGATCCCACAGAGGGTGCCCTGCTTACTTTTGCGGGTAAGTATGGTTTTGATCGGGAGCTGTTGGAGGAAAGAATGCCGAGGGTGTTTGAGCAGCCCTTTGATTCCGTGAGAAAACGCATGACTACGGTACATAAAAACGGTGAGGAGATTATCGCCTATACCAAAGGCGCTGTAGAGGAAATGCTTCCGCTGTGTTCTCATATTGAGACAGAACAAGGCATCCGCCGGATGACAGTAACAGATCGGAAACAGATATTAACTCTTTGCATGAAAATGTCGGAAGAGGCGCTCCGGGTCCTTGGATTTGCGAAACGGACACTCCCATATGTACCCGTGGATGAAAATGAAGATGTGGAAGAGGATATGACGTTCGTTGGAATGACCGGAATGATCGATCCTCCACGCAAGGAAGTGATCCAGGCAGTGGAAACCTGCCATGAGGCGGGCATACGGGTAATTATGATCACGGGAGACCATAAGGTGACTGCCCTTGAGATCGCAAGACAGCTTCACATTTTTCAGGAAGGGAATACCGTAGTTACCGGGCCGGAACTGGACGAGATGACGGATGAGCAGTTAAAGGAAGCAGTAAAAACAGCGGCTGTATTTGCGCGGGTCTCCCCTGCTGATAAACTCCGTATCATGAAAGCCCTGCAGAGTAATGGAGAAGTGGCTGCCATGACCGGGGATGGAGTCAACGACTCCCCGGCCCTGAAAGCAGCGGATATCGGAATCGCAATGGGAAAATCAGGGACAGATGTAGCAAAAGATGCCGCGGACATGATCCTGATGGATGATAATTTTACCACGATTGAATATGCAGTCCGGGAAGGAAGGCGCATTTACCGCAATATCCAAAAAGTGATCCAGTTCCTGCTTGCCGGAAATATTGCTGAGATCCTGACACTGTTTATTGCTACTTTATTTAACTGGGACGCCCCAATCCTGGCGGTTCAGATCTTGCTGGTCAATCTGATCACCGATACGCTTCCGGCACTGGCCCTGGGAGTTGACCCGGCGGAAAAGAATATCATGAAGGATAAACCGGTCAGATCGGGAACCCTTTTTGAGCGCGGACTGATTGTAAGGGTATGCCTGCATGGAGTGTTCATTTCTGCAGCGACGATCGGTGCCTTTCAGACGGGGGTCCATATGGATGGCTATGAGGCCGGAATGACGATGGCATTCCTTGTACTTGCGATTTCGCAGCTGCTCCATGCACTAAACCAGCGTTCGAACACAGAATCTGTTTTTTCAACCGGAAATGGCCATAACCCCTACCTGTTTTATTCCATCGCGGGTTCTGCCCTTGTATTGGCAATCGTTGTGCTGGTTCCATACTTCCGGACAGTGTTCAGCCTGACGATGATTACCGCAAAAGAATGGGGCGTGGTGGCATTGTTCTCCATCCTTCCTTTAGCTGCAGTAGAAGTGACGAAGGCAGTTATCCGTATTACCAGGAAGAATAGGCAAAAAAGACCGGGAAAATGAAAAAAGGGAGGTTTCATATGAATGAAGTAAAAACACCGAAAAAACCAATCATCTTTTATTATGTAGTCGCATTATTGGTTTTGATGCTTTTTAATTTCTGGCTGATACCGCGCATGTTACAGGCACAGGTGAAAGAAGTAGACTATGGAACGTTCATGTCCATGATCGAAGAAAAAGATATCGGACGTGTGGAAATCCAGGATAACAAGATCCTGTTTACGGATAAGGAGGACAGTAAAGTCTATAAAACCGGTGTTATGAATGATCCGGAACTCACGATGAGGCTGTACCGATCCGGCGCAAAATTTGCCAGTGAGATTATTGAACCCACATCCCCGCTTTTGAGCTTTCTCCTGACATGGGTTCTTCCCCTGCTGGTTTTCTTTGGTATCGGGCAATACATGACAAAGAGAATGATGAACAATGTTGGCGGAGGAAACTCCATGATGTTCAACATGGGAAAAAGCAATGCCAAAGTTTATGTGAAATCTTCCAACGGGATCCGATTTTCTGATGTTGCCGGAGAGGATGAAGCGAAAGAAAACCTGGCAGAGATCGTGGAGTATCTCCATAATCCGGGGAAATATAAAGAGATCGGAGCTTCCATGCCAAAAGGAATCCTGTTGGTAGGCCCTCCGGGAACCGGAAAAACGATGTTGGCGAAAGCAGTGGCCGGAGAAGCAAACGTACCTTTTTTCTCTATGTCCGGTTCAGAATTTGTGGAAATGTTTGTCGGTATGGGTGCTTCAAAAGTCAGGGATCTGTTTAAGCAGGCAAAAGAAAAAGCTCCCTGTATCGTATTTATCGATGAGATAGATGCAATCGGAAAGAAGCGTGACGGACAGATAGGTGGGAATGATGAACGGGAGCAGACATTGAACCAGCTTCTGACAGAAATGGATGGTTTTGAGGGAAACAATGGAGTGATCATTCTGGCTGCCACCAACAGGCCGGAATCTCTGGACCCGGCATTGCTGCGCCCCGGAAGGTTTGACAGGCGTGTGCCTGTGGAACTGCCGGATCTGAAAGGCAGGGAAGAAATACTAAAAGTCCATGCGAAAAAGATAAAAGTGGGCCAGGATGTGGATTTTACAAAAATTGCCCGTATGGCATCCGGTGCATCCGGTGCGGAGCTTGCAAATATTGTCAATGAGGCGGCGTTGCGTGCCGTGAGGGACGGGAGAAGCTATGCAACCCAGGCAGATCTTGAAGAAAGCATTGAAGTGGTTATTGCAGGTTATCAGAAGAAAAATGCAATCCTTACGGATAAGGAAAAACTGATAGTTTCCTATCACGAGATCGGCCATGCTTTGGTAGCGGCAAAACAGACACACTCTGCACCGGTACAAAAGATTACCATTGTACCGCGTACATCCGGAGCACTTGGATATACGATGCAGGTGGAGGAGGGCGACCATTACCTAATGACAAAGGAAGAGATCGAGAATAAGATTGCCACATTCACCGGGGGACGGGCGGCGGAGGAAGTCGTATTTGGTTCTGTTACAACCGGTGCTTCCAATGACATCGAGCAGGCAACGAAACTGGCCCGTGCAATGATCACAAGGTATGGTATGAGTGAGGATTTTGATATGGTTGCAATGGAGACGGTATCCAATCAATATCTGGGTGGGGATACCTCTCTTGCGTGTTCCGCTCAGATGCAGGCAAAAATTGATGAGCAGGTGATAGAACTTGTGAAATCCCAGCACGGGAAGGCGCTGCAGATTCTGACAGATAACCGCCGTAAGCTGGATGAACTGGCGAACTTCCTGTATGAGAGAGAAACCATAACAGGAGAAGAATTCATGAAGATTTTGGAATCATGATAAAGAAATTGAGGCAGATATTTTTCAAGAAGACAGAGAAATCTGCCAGAAAGGCAGACTGTCTTTTATATAGATTAGCGAAGCAGCCGTGAGGCTTGCATAATTCTCTTTCTCCTTTTCCGGAAAACAGCTGAAACGGCTGCTTCGCATTAGAAAAGGAGATAACAAGCCAGAATGGAGAAGATGATGATTAAGAATGATAATTCCCCAAAATGGATGAAGATAGGAAAAAAATTTCTCATTATGATATGGGTGGCAATTATTCTGGTATTCCTTATAAAAAGGAAAGATATCACTGTGGAAGGTATTTTAAATTATACACCTGAGAATCCGATACGGGCAGTATTTATGATGCTGGGGTTATTTGCGCTCAAGAGCCTTAGCATTGTGATCTATTCCGGTATCCTTTACGTAATAAATGGAATTCTGTTTCCCCTTCCGGCAGCTATAATAATGAACATTTGCGGCTCTGCCGTTATGGTCACGCTGCCATATGTGATCGGCAGAAAAATGGGTTCGCGGGCTGCAGGATATGTGGTAGAGAAATATCCGAAAGCGAAATCATTGAATAAGCTGCGCGCTGAGAATGATTTTATTTTTACGTTCTTTGTGAGGATTATTGGCAGGCTTCCCAGTGATATTGTCAGTATGTATATGGGAGCTATTGGAGTGAAATATCAAAAATATCTGTCGGGAAGCATTTTGGGAATGCTCCCGCACATGATCACCTTTCCGGTTATGGGAATGAACATAACCAATCCACGTTCCCGCGAATTCATCGTGTCTTTGTGTATTGAAGTTGTAATTATGATAGGAACTACAACCGCATACGTTTTCAATAAAAAAAGGCAGAAAAGGAAAGGTATTTGAAGAGATTGGAGGGAAATCGCATGAGTACGTGGCAGGAATTATTAAATGGCAGCATTCGTGATATCGAAAAACTAAAGGAAATTTTGCAGTTGACAACTGAAGAATCGAAACAGATGACCAGAATTGCGGAGAAATATCCGGTGTGTGTAAATCCATATTATTTAGGACTGGTGAATATGGAAGACAGAGATGACCCCATCAGAAAAATGTGCATTCCTGATATCAGAGAATTTTCAGAAGGCGGGCAAAAGGATACCAGCGGGGAGGCTGATAACACTGTAATGAAGGGGATGCAGCATAAATATAAACAGACTGCACTTATATTATCCACAAATCAATGTGCTATGTACTGCCGTCACTGTTTCCGGAAGCGTATGGTTGGACTGTCTTCTGAAGAAGTGGCAAGTCAATTACCGGTAATGGCGGATTATGTCAGAAATCATCCGGAAATCAATAATGTATTGATTTCTGGTGGAGATGCATTTTTGAATTCATCTGATTTAATAGAAAGATATCTGATGTATTTTTCACGTATTCCCGGTTTGGATTTCATCCGTTTTGGAACAAGAGTTCCGGTCGTTTTTCCCCAGAGGATTATTCAGGATGAAAAACTGCTGAGACTGCTGGCTATATATGGAGAGGAAAAGCAGATCATCATTGTTACCCAGTATAATCATCCCAGAGAGTTGACACCGGAGTCAGTGAAGGCAGTCAGAAAGCTGAAGGAGGCAGGATGTATTGTAAGAAATCAGACAGTCTTGTTAAAAGGGGTTAATGATAATGCAAAAACTATAGCCAAGTTAATGAATCAGTTGGTTTCCTATGGTGTGATTCCCTATTATATTTTTCAGTGTCGGCCGGTGGAGGGGGTTCAGAATCAGTTTCAGGTACCTCTTCTGGAAGGAATCGAACTGATCAATGAAGCCAGAAAGGATATGAATGGACAATCTAAGAGTGTACGGTATGTATTGTCGCATGCGACAGGTAAGATTGAAATACTCGGAAAAACTGAAAATCAGGATGTGATATTTAAGTATCATCAGGCAAAATATGATAAAGATCAGTCAAGATTGTTCTGTATGGAAATTGGGGAAAAGCAGTGTTGGTTGGAAGACATTCCGGAATAGCAATAGAGCCATTATATTAGCAGGGTGAATGTTTGTGTTTTGCATTACTGTATATAGAATGATTAATCATGATTGTATCGATATACCTGTGTGATCTATAAGACAGAGAGAAAAAACGAAGAATTCAGAAAACAAAAATAGGTTGTGGAATATGGTATATTGATAATGTTGTGTAGAAAAATTGTGATGCAATAAAGTGATAGCGGCTCAAAAAATCCAGACGCCTGACGCAGAGAATTGCTATCAATGGAAAAGAAGGATTTAATGAAAGAAAAAAGGAATGGATCTCGCTGGATTCGTTGCCCGATTTGTGGTGGAAAAACTCGAACAAAAGTATATGAGGATACCATTCTTCTTAATTTTCCTCTGTACTGTCCAAAGTGTAAAAGAGAAATTAAAGTGAATGTTGTACAATTGAAGATGATGAGAAGTGAAGAGCCAGACGCATAAAGCGGAGAGCCTGCTTCCCGGACATTTCGGGGCGCAGGCTCTCTGTTTTATGTAGGCTATTTAATTTTGATATCTTTATCTGTTCTTAATACAGATAAGATTGATTCAATGGCTGGGATAAGAGCAGTAGCTTCCTGTTCGCTGCATGTTTCAATGATGATACGCAGCCTTTGAATATTGGGATCCATACGTTGCATTTCAGGGTTGAATATTTCGTTGGGATCTATTTTTAGCGCACGAATAAGAGGAAATAGTACCTCCATTTTCGGGTTCGCTTTGTAATTCTCGATATTCATTACAGTTCGTACATCAACGTTGATTTTTTCCGCGACCTGGCTTTGGGTAAGGCCTAGTTCGCTGCGGGCTCTTTTTACAGCATCGCCTAATGAATGGGAAAATTCATGCATCACATTTCACCTCAGAAATATTCTACAATACACTTTCACTTGTTTGAATTCATTACGATTCTGTTCTTTAGTGTATTTTAATTCACCTGATCAAAGTATAAGGAGATATATTTGAAATATCAGACAGATACCGATGAGAATAAGTTGAATATACATTTCAATGTTCTGCACAGGGATATTCTGTTTTAAGAGGTGAACTGCGGTTCACTATATCAATTGGATCCAGCTGTGGCAACGGATGTCGGTCACCGCCCTCCATTTCAATTCAATAACAAATTTTTGAATTGAAATGGAGGAACGAAATGGGATTTAATTATGCGCAGGAAAAGCGTAAATTTGATAAAGAGTGGGAAAAGCTCCACGATGAATATAAAGCTGCGGGTATGAGTGAAACAGCGATTGCACAGATGAAAGCATTTGACTGGGGTTGGTTTTGCAGTAGGAGAGTTTATGCAAAGCATAATCAGCCTTTACCGGATGATATGGTGTCAAATGAAGAAGGTATAGCAAAGCTTTTTCGCAAATTTGCCGGATTATCAGTGACACTTGAGAATATGGATACGGCAGATCGCTATGGCTGGTTAGCGGAAATCAGTGATGAGCAGTTATACCATCGTCTTTCATTGCTGAATAAGATGGATTTGGAACTGCTTACTTTGATAGTGGTGGATGGATACAGTCAGTCGGAGATTGCACGTATATGGGGATGCACACCCAGTGCAGTTTCCCAGAGAATAAAAAAAATTAAAAAACATCTGAAAGATGCTTAAAAAA
>JBJEMB010000253.1:0-7800 GCA_051879455.1 Lachnospiraceae bacterium | reverse complement strand
GGGGATTGAGATATAATAGTGACAAGCTTAAGAAAGCCTTATAAACGGGGCGTTTCAGAGGTTAGTCCAACTATATATTTTTAATCAGTTACGGTAAAATTGGTGGAGAAAGGCATCAAAAAACTGAATATGAAACCAAGAGTGGGTATGGACTACACCATCTTAAGCTTAGACTTCGATAAGAAGTAAGTTTGGGATGGTGTATTTTTTTACCCTTCCGATGCGTGGCTGCATTGGAGCAAGTAGTGATGGCATTTCCTTAAGTTTGGTCACTTGTAGGGGAAATGCCCGGAAAGGAGGAGGTCCTGTATGGGGTTAGGAAACATTTTGATTGCAGTAATGAAGTTTCTTTTGAAGAGTGTGCTTTTTGTATTAAAGGCAGTTCTTCACGGAGCAAAATTGTTTTTATTGTTATTTGTACTGGTGGCAAGGGTCTTTCTGATTTTTGCAAAAGCAGCAGTATCATAGTAGAAGGGAGAGATTTCTATGTTAAAGAAAGTATGGTTTATGTTTGTGTTGTGTAGTGTGTTGATGGTTTCGGGATGTTCCGGTGGTATTCCAAAGGGTAATGCAGACAGCGAGGCTGTTTCAGATGATGTAGTTTCGGATTTGATGATGGTAGAGTCAGAATCGGATGCGGGCTTGGAAACTGTTAATGATGCAGTAGAAACGTCTGATACATCCGTGGGGACTGAGCAGACGGAAACATCTGAGACAGAGGAGCAGAGTGGAGATAGTTCTAATGTGGAAGTTTCAATTACTGAGGAGCTGACAGCAAATGATACTTCGAGAGAAGCAGAATCAGAGCTATCAGCAACAGAAGCACCAAGTGAGCCGGAAATAGTTGCCACACAACCTACCACAGATGACAGAGGTAATCCTGCTGATGGAAGTCCGGTGTTTGAGATTACCTTCAACATACCGCAGGCAGAGTATGTGGGATATGATGCAGACCGTGTGGCAAGGCTTGCGGTGGAGAAGTGTAAAGCGGCAGGAATGATAACGCTTCCCGAAAATCTGGACAGGCTGCTTGCAGAGGGGAAGATTACGCAGGAAGAATACAATGAGTATTATCCCTATGACGGTTGCGGTTACTATTCCGTATTTGTGGAAACGAATTTAAACCTTGCTTCCACCATTAGTGGGGAGAGGCTTTGCAGTGAGGAAGAGATTGCAGATTACATAGCCGGGATGATGGTACTGGAAGTGGAACCTTACTTTTATATTGAGTGTGCCGGAGTGTATCAGGGCAACAGCGTAGAGTTCTATGAGTTCCGCTGCTATCGTTAAGGCAGAAATTCTCAGAGAGGAGGCGGTGTAATTTGGGAAAGATGGAGATTCCTTATGTGGAAAAGGACGGTGTTTTGTATCCGTTACTGACTGTTCCTGCTGATATGGAATTATCGGCGGTGGGAAAGTACGGACTGCTGTGGTTATCCTATATGAAGGAAAATCACAGAGGCAGATTTCGTACACTTACAAGACTGGGCTGTGTCAACCGGACAGCGCATAAGGTCAATGAGGAAGCTTATGAAATGTTGGATGTAATAATCAGTCAGCATATGGGAAAGCATCCGCCTGTGAATCCCGGTTCCACCATGGAGATGTGGAAATTGCGTGAGCAGGCAAAGACGGTGGCGGAAGAAACCGTGCTTACGGATATTGTGTATCAGTATCATTAGAGAATTGTTTTTATGGAAGGTGGTGGCTTCGCTGCCACCTTTTATTGCTTACTAGGAAATTTCGTTGAAATTGTCCTAGTAAGCAAAAACGCTCCGCGAGGATCGCACTGCGGCGGAGCAGAAAATGTTGCTGACGCAACACGCCGCAGGCGGAGAATGTCGCAAGCGACATTCTTTATTCAAAAAAAGATTATGCAAGGGACCGGCACCCGGATTGCCGGAGAAAGAGGTAATTATGACAGAGATTATGAGAAAAGAAAGTAACTTGAACACCATGGAAGGTAGAAGTTTTACGGAATTAATTCCTGAATTTCTGATTGCCATTGACCACGGCTGGAGTTCCATTAAGACTCCAAGTATCATTTTTGAAAATGGTATTACGGAATTGCAGACTATGCCTGCCACAAAGGATAACCTGCTTGAATTTCGAGGTAGGAAATATGTGATCGGTCAGGGAAGGATGGGTAAACAGGAAACCAAGACAGAGAATGAAAACTACTATCTTCTGACACTGGCTGCCATTGCAAAGGAATTAAGGAAGCGTACGGGAGCAAAGGTTGTAAAGGTAAATCTTGCGGTGGGAGTTCCCCTTACCCTTTATGGCAAGGAAAAGAAGGAATTTAAGAATTATCTTCGTGCCAATGATAAGGTATCCTTTTACTATGAAGGGGACAGATATGTGGTGCATTTTGGCAAGGTAAGGGTATTTGCACAGTGCCATGCTGCCATTGCCAACCGAATGGAAGGGATGGATAGATTGACAGCGGTGGACTGCGGCTCTTGGACACTTGATATTATGTCGGTGGTGAATAAGGTTCCCGTTCTTGACGAGTGCCACACTTACCAGCAGGGACTGATTACAGCCATTGACCGTATTCAGAAGGAATGCTTTGCAAAGCATGGGAAGGAGGTGCCGGAGTATATCATCAACGAAGTGATTGAAACCGGGGATACGGATGCCATTACAAGGAATAAGGAAGCTATTATGGAGACTATCCATGCAGGACTTAGAAGATATGCTCTTGAGGTGGAAGCAAAGCTTCGTGAACTGAAAATTGACTTTGATTTTACCAACGTGGTGTATGTCGGTGGCGGAGCCGGAGTTATGAGACGTTTTGGAAGCTGTACCGGAGAAAATGTGCGATATGTAACTGATGTCCGTGCCAATGCTCTCGGTTATCAGTACTTAGCACAGAATCTGGAGGTATAGCTTATGGCAACAAGGTCGATTGCATTCCGGTTGAATGATAAGAACCGGGAGGATAAGGAAATCATGGACTGGCTGGATAAAGCGGTCTATGAGGGAGAGTATTATGATTCACTGACGGAGGCTGTGAAGTGGGCGATTCTTTGTTTTGTCCGTGGAGAAATCCGTTTTCGGGAAGAAATGAGTACTGTGGAGCTTATGCAGGAGTTTGTCAGGGATTTTGCCAAACAGAGTAAGGCAGACAATGAGCGGATTATGCAGGATGCCGTTACGAGGATTCTGGCTACAATTATCAGTGCAATGGGACAGCCGGCAGGCGGTTATGCGGCTGTCCCTGCCATGATGCAGATGCAGGGGATGAATGTAGCATCAATTCAGCCTGATACACAACCAGAGTTAACAGAACCGATGAAGGAAACGGTGGAAGAATTATCGGAGAATAATCTGGAGATTTCCGATAAGCCGCTGGATGATGGGGCATTGGCTTCTCTGTCTGCTATGTTTGGAGATAATGAGGAGGATTAAATTTCAAAAAAAGCACAATGTATTTGATATTTCTAATACTATGTGATAAACTCAAAATAGATTATTTTGAAAAAAGTACAAAGTATTAAGAATAAATAATACATTGTGCTGAATTTAAAACAGTAGGAGGTGATACGTGATGAAGCATTATGAAAAGCTGCTTGCAAAGGGTTCTTTTTCGAGAGAACAGCTGATAGAGCTTGTAGGAACAGCAACCGCAGCGAATCAGGTGATATATGAATACCAGAAAAAAGGGCTGATAGAAAAGGTGAAAAGAGATTTTTATGTGGTAATCAGCATGGAAACGAAACAGCCTGTGTTATCCCGTTATCAGATAGGTTCCAATCTGTTCCCGGATGCTTGTATCACCCATCACAGTGCATTTGAAGTATTTGGTTATGGAAGTCAGGTGTTTTATGAGTGTTATGTTGCAACGGACAAAAGATTTCACGATTTTGAGTATGACGGAGTGTTGTATCGCCACATAGAGCGTAAGCCTGATATGGAAGTAGTACAGCAGGGAAAGATACGAGTGACATCCATGGAACAGACTGTTGTAGACAGTATCCGTGATTTTGAAAAGATAGCAGGACTTGAGGAAGTAATACGCTGTATGATGCTGGTGCCGGGACTGAATGAGCAGAAAGTGCTGGAATGTCTGGCAAGAAACAACAATGGTTTTATGTATCAGAAATGCGGATATCTTTTTGAAGAAATGCAGGAAGAATTCCATTTTTCAGCCAATTTTTTTGATGCGTGTGAGAATGGTTCCTCTGGAGCAAAGCGTTACCTGATGAAGGAGTCACAGGATAATGTATTTCATAAAAGATGGAAGCTTTATGCACCGGCTTCTCTGAAAGGATTGTTAGATAAGGGGGTTGATGATTATGATGCAATGGGATAGATTAACTCTTGGCAGAATGGCAAAAGAACTGGGTTTTCCGAGGGATACACTGGAAAAGGTGTGTCGTCTGGCGGATGTGTTGAAGTTTATGGAATCGGATGAGCTTTTGTCAGAAGGGATTGCCTTAAAAGGCGGCACTGCCATTAATCTTACTATTTTTGATTTGCCAAGACTTTCGGTGGATATTGATTTGGATTATTGCAGAAGTATTGAAAGGGATGAAATGCTTGCAGACAGGGAGATTATCACAGACAGAATCAGCAAGTATATGATGGCAAACGGATATCTTCTGAGTCCGAAATCAAAGAGCTATCATGCCTTGGATTCCTTTGTGTATGAATATGTAAATTGTGGAGGGGTAAAGGATAATCTTAAGATTGAGATTAACTATATGCTTCGCTGTCATGTGCTTCCTGTGGCAAGGAGAGAAGTAAAACTGCCATGGAATGAGGAAAAGCTTACCGTTCTTTCCGTAGCACCATTGGAGATATTTGCTTCTAAAACAGTAGCATTACTTACAAGAACGGCTCCACGAGATTTATATGACATGCATAACATGGTTAAATTTGGGCTGTTTGATGAAAGTGAGGAAGCAATGTTTCGTAAATGTGTCGTCTTCTATAGTGCAATCGGAGCAGCACAGCCACCGGAAAAATTCGAGCTTGATAATATCGGTAAAGTGTCATCCCAGCAGATTAAGCGGGATTTGGATCCGGTGCTTCGTAAAGGAGAACGATTTGACCTGGAATTTGCACAAAGGGAAGTAAGAGACTATCTTACATCTATTCTGGTACCAACAAAGGAGGAAAAACTGTTCTGGAAGGCTTTTTCAGAAGGAAATTATTATCCTGACTGGGTATTCGGGGATAGTGATGAGTTTAGGAATGTAGCAAAGCATCCAATGGCATTATGGAAGTGCAGGGACAAGGAAGAAGATAAGAAGTCTTTGGAGAAAGATAACGCAAAGAGAGTGTAACACAAATCGTAAAACAGAATAGGGAAATAGCGTAAAACTGTGAAACAAAATGGTTCAAATGAGCCAGATATGTTTGACAGTTTTTTTATTGCCCTTTTATCCGTATAACGGTTTGTAAAACAAAAGGCAGGATATTGGCAGAAAGTGTATTACATTTTCGCCGGTAGTCCTGCCTCTTGTTTACAGAAATTCATCTGCAATGGTGGATTTCTGCGAAATATCGGTATAAATATCGGGGTTTTAGGGGCTTTTGTCCCTAACAAGATTGGAAACGCATTGCGATTTCCGTATCTTGCAGTTTTTATCTGAAAGAAATTCTGTTCACAGCGGTGTAAGAGATTTTCGTGAGCAGAAGGAGTGTAGCAACTATTTGAATGATTGGAGGATTTTTAGATGGAGAAACAGATAACAAAAAAGAGTACGGCAAGGCAGAACCGGACATTTCGACTATCGGAATATGAGCTTCGCAAGCTATCGGAGGATGCCAAGGCTGCCGGAATGAATGAGAGTAAGTATCTGCGAGAGCTGATTGTTCACGGTGGAGTGGATGTGACGCACGCAGAGGACAGAAGGAACCTTATCCGTCAGATTAGCGGAATAGCCACAAACATCAATCAGATGGCAAAGCATTGCAATGAGTCCAAGTGGTTTGGAAATGTGGATGTGCTTAAGATGACACGGGCACTGGAAGAGGTAATACAGCTGATGAAGCAGTTAGTGGAAAGGTGGCGATGATTATGGCAATAACAAAGATTATGTGTATGAAGTCGGCAGAGCGTGGGAATGTGGCGGCGCATCTGAAACATTCCATAGCTTATATCTGTAATGAAGCAAAGACCGAAAATGGAAGTCTGGTGGGCGGTATTAACTGTCTGCCGGATTTTGCTTATGAGCAGATGATAGGAACGAAGGAAATGTTCGGGCAGACCGGAGGAAGGCAGGGGTATCATTTTATCATATCCCTGAAGCCGGGAGAGGGAACCAAGGAACAGATGTATGAGATTACCAGACGGTTTGCAGAGGAGTTTCTGGGAGGTGAATATGAGGGTGTATTCAGTGTTCATACGGATAAGGATCACCTGCATGGGCATCTTGTATTTAACAGTGTAAATATGGTTACCGGTAAGAAATACAGCTATAAAAAGGGTGACTGGAAGAATGTGATACAGCCCATAACCAACAGACTGTGCGAAGAGTATGGCTTATCTATTGTAGCGGCAGAATACAGTAAAGACCCTGTAAACATGAATCGTAAGCAGTGGGAAAAGGAGCAGAGCTGGGGCGATTTCATAAAAGGGGATATGCAGTATTGCAGGAATAAGGCAGAAAGATTTGAGGAATTTGTTTTCCTTATGGAAAAGCTTGGGTATGAGGTTAATGTGGGTGTTCATATTTCTGTAAAGGCAGAAGGGATGAGGCGTAGCAGGAGACTGGATACGCTGGATGAGGAATTTACTGTACAGAATTTACAGACCTTTTATGAGCAGGAGCGGACTTTTAAATATGTGGAGCCGCCGGTATATCATCCGGGCTATGCTTTGCATAAGAAACCGGCAAATGCGTTTCAACAACGGTATTATGGGAAGCTGTATCGAATGTGTGTGGTGCAGAAATGCAGATTTCAGTACAAGTACACAAGGTATCAGCAGGACCTTATCCGTATGAAGGAGTTGCAGGAGGAGTATCTTTTCTTAAAACGTGAGGGTATAAACGGCTGGGAGGATGTATTCCGGGTAAAGCAGTCAGCGGAAAAGAAGATTGAGGATATAGATGCGAAAAAGAAGGAGCTATACAATGAACATGCCCGTTATAAGTACCAGTATGAAAAGGATGGGGATGTGACGGTTTATCTGTATCACGAAGCACATTACCGGGAGCAGCTTGCAGAACTTAAGGAGAGGCGAAAGGAAGCAAAACGGGAGTGTGCAACCATTAACCGCTGTATCAGTGAGAGTACCTTTGCACATATGGAGATACCCCTTGATGTGGATGTGGAAAATCTTTATATAGTGGATGTGCCGGAACTTGAGAGAAGTGAGATTTCGTATGAAGAAAGTGAGGTTTATGACGAGGTTGCAGAGTATAGAACAGCAGAGACCGATGATTATACAGAGCTATATGACGAAGCGGAAATTTCTGAGGTGGCTGAACCGTCTTGTGAGCCAATAAACGAATTCTACGAAACTGAGGATGGAGCATATAAAGATTTACAGAATGTTTCTATACAGGATATGACAAAGGAGTGCTACGAAGCACTTACGGATAAAGAGAAGGTGGAATGGCTCGGTATAGCAGAATGCAGTGTGCAGGATGCTATTCAGAAATTTATAAGTAAGCTTGATTCCATCGGTGTTGTTTATCGGTATAGTGCTGATATGTTGGATGAATTTATGAGACTGGAGTCTGTGATGGAACAGATGAAGAGGGGAGAGAGAGAAGCAGACAAGGATAGGGAGATAGAATCGAAATCAAGAAGTTTATAATTAGCAAAATTATATATGATGGC
>JBJEMB010000252.1:0-7836 GCA_051879455.1 Lachnospiraceae bacterium | reverse complement strand
GAGATTCATACATTTACCGGAAGAATCGCAAGTGGAGATCAGTTTATTTCTTCTTCTGAAGTGAAAGAAAGGATTGTGAATCATTTCCATGCGCTCTGTACAGAGATGGAAGGTGCCGGAATTGCGCATGCGGCATACCTGAACAAAGTTTCGTATGTCATAATTCGGGCGATTTCGGACAAAGCCGACAACAGTGCGACTATGGATTATCCGGAATTTGAAAAGCAGGCAATTGTCCACAGTGTGCGTCTTGTAAAGGAATTATTGCCATCTTTGTAAACGAATCTCAGAAAAAAGATGTTACAAAATCTGAGGTGTTTCGACAGATACGTGTCAGATTTTGGAGAACGAAAATTAAGCCCTCCTCTGGAATTTCAAGTATACTACAAATAGAATTCCAGATAAAGGAGGGTTTATTTTTATGTTAAAAATGATTGTGGACAGGCAGCTTATTGTAGTCGCGTTAGGAATATTTACCGCATTAGGCATTATAAGTAAATGTGTGGCAAATGTGACGCTGAAGCGTATGGTGTGTGCGGCGGGAAATATGAACAAGAGTAATCATCCGCTGATGCGCCTGGTGCGCGCAAAATTTGAGCATGCCTGCATGGTCAGTGAGAAGGTCGAAAATGTAGAAGTGTTTGTGGACAAGTATCTGTATGAATACCGTATTTTTGGTATCCGGCTCCACAGTGTCAGACGGCTTGAAAAGGCGGCGGCACTTCTTTGCATTGTGACCGGACTTTTAGGGAGTATTCTTACATACAGTGTATACGGAATGAATGACCGGGTGCTGCAGATTGGAGGCATCGGAGCGGGGCTTGGAATTCTGGTCTACGTATTCCATTTGACAACCGATGAAAATTATCGCCTTCAGATGACGAGAAATTACATGGTGGATTATTTGCAGAATGTGTGTCTTCACAGATACGAAAAAGCATATCAGAAAGATCTGGAGGCAAAGAAAGCTGTGCTTAATCAGTCTGCAGAAGTTGATGAGGATGAATTTGAGGAAGAAGAGATCTGTGAGCCATTAAGACCACAGCCGGGAAGAGAAGTTCCGTCACCTAATACACAGCCGGAGATCCAGCCGCCGACTATGCCGGAACCTTATCCGATTCCAGATCCGATACAAAATCCAATACCGGATACGGTGCCGCCTGTCCGTGGAGTAAAGATGCAGGCAGAAAAAGAAGATGATGATACTTTGATAAAAGAAGAAAAAGACATGGACAAAGAGATTCGTATCCGGCGGATACTGGAGGAGTTTATGGCTTGATTAAAGTGTAGTGATTTGTTAAAATGAATTTAATCGAAAGAAAGAGAAAAGCTTCTTAAGTGAGGAGTAGTCACAATACAGAAGTTTAACATGAGGATGAATACATTATACGATAAGCTTAAAAATTATAGTGATTCTGATTATTATGCCTTTCATATGCCGGGGCACAAACGCAGAAGCCTTTCGGATATCTGCGGTGTGGACAAACATGATCAGGAAACTTTAGATCGCGGCGGCAGATGTGCAGATATTCCCTATGGAATAGATATTACGGAGATTGAAGGATTTGATGACCTTCACCATGCGCACGGGATTTTGGAAGATGCGCAAAAGAGAGCGGCAAGAGTGTATCATGCAGATGAGACACATTTTCTTGTGAATGGGAGTACAGTCGGAATCATAAGTGCTATTTGTGGTGTAACAAAAAAAGGGGATACAATACTTGTGGCAAGAAATTGCCACAAGTCTGTGTATCATGCCATATATTTGAATGAACTTTCACCGGTCTATCTGTATCCAGACTTTGATGAGCAGATGCATTTGAATACAGAGATTGACCCGAAGGATGTAAAAGATGCTCTTTTGCGTCATCCGGATATCCGTGCAGTTGTCATCGTGTCACCGACTTACGATGGTGTTGTGTCGGATATCGCAGCTATTGCAGAGGAAGTACATGCAAAGGGACTTCCTTTGATCGTAGATGAGGCGCACGGGGCACATTTTGGTTTTCACAGTGCTTTTCCGGAAAATGCGAACACGAAGGGGGCGGATGTGGTGATCCACAGCGTACACAAGACATTGCCTTCGCTGACGCAGACAGCGCTTCTCCACATGAATGGCAGTATTGTCAACCGAAGCAGAGTGAGAAACTATCTGGACATGCTTCAGACATCGAGTCCGTCTTATGTATTGATGGCGAGTATAGATGCCTGTGTGGAGATGCTTGAAAATCGAAGTGAAGAAGTTTTTTCTTCCTATGTAGAGAGATTGACGGAGATGAGAGAAAAACTCAAATCTCTTAAACATCTGAAGATTGCAGAACAAAAAAGATATGACATTTCTAAATTAGTTATCTCAGTGGAAAACGCAGATATCACCAGCAGGGAGCTTTATCAGAGACTTCTTTTGGAATATCATTTACAGATGGAGATGGTGGCAGGAACTTATGTACTCGCCATGACGACCGTAGGTGATACAAAGGAAGGACTGGAACGGTTGACAAATGCCCTCATTTCGATTGATAATAAGATAGGCGTAAGAAGCGATCGGACAGAGAGCGGTCGCGCTTCAGATTATAAGCCGTCGATTCGTCAGACCAGGCTGGATGTCGTATATAAGATATCTGACGCGCAGGATATGGAGGAGGCAAAAAGAGCAAGGAGATGCTGGAAGGATGCAGTGGGATGCGTTGCCTTAGAATATGCTTATCTGTATCCACCGGGAAGTCCGCTGATTGTACCGGGGGAGAGGATTACAGAAGCCGTGGTGGAGAATCTGTACTGGTATCAGGAACAGGGATTTTCCGTTGAAGGGTTAAAAGAAGAAAATTACATTGAGGTTTTGATCAATGAGTAAGATATATTATATTATGGGAAAAAGTTCTTCAGGGAAAGATACGATCTATAAAGAGTTGAAGAAGGATATCCCAGAGCTTCGGACTGTAACTTTATATACGACCAGACCTGTAAGGGAAGGGGAAAAGGACGGAGCAGAATATTTTTTTGTGACAAAAGAGATCCTGGATCGTTATCGGGACTGTGGAAAGCTGATTGAACTTCGCACGTATCATACGGTATGCGGGGACTGGCATTATGCTACAGTGGATGATGGACAGATGGAGCTTGAAAAGTCAGACTATCTGATGATAGGGACGCTAGAGTCTTACGAAAAGATGAAAGATTATTATGGCGCGAATGTTCTGGTGCCTCTTTATATTGAAGTGGAAGATGGCATGCGGCTTAAACGGGCGATTGAACGTGAAGAGAAGCAGGAGACACCGAGATATGATGAAGTATGCAGGAGATTCCTGGCCGATAAAGAGGATTTCTCAGAAGAGAATCTCAAAAAGGCAGGAATTACCAGACGCTATTATAATATAGATAAGGTACAATGTTTAGAAGAGATAAAGAAGGTGATACAATATGGGAAGCTTTAAAGATGTAGTAGGACATAAGGACATTATACAGTATATCAGAAATGCAGTAACATCAGGGCAGGTATCTCATGCGTATATCATGAACGGAGAGAGAGGCTCTGGAAAGAAGCTTTTGGCAAGCCTCTTTGCCATGACACTTCTTTGTGAGAAGAAAGGGCCGGACCCATGTAATAACTGTCACTCCTGTAAGCAGGCAAACAGTGGCAATCACCCGGATATCATCCGTGTGACTCATGAAAAGCCAAACACGATCAGTGTGGATGATATCAGAGAGCAGGTAAATAATACAGTTGCGATCAAACCGTATCAGGGACCGTATAAGATCTATATCATAGACCGTGCGGAACTGATGACGCCACAGGCACAGAATGCGTTGTTAAAAACGATTGAAGAGCCGCCGGAGTATGCGGTGTTTATGCTTCTTACTGAGAATGCGGAGGTGCTGCTTCCGACGATCAATTCCAGATGTGTTATGCTGAAGCTTCGCAATATTAAAGATACTTTGATCAAACGTTATCTGATGGAGCATCTTCAGGTCCCGGATTATAAGGCAGACGTCTGCACTGCATTTGCCCAGGGTAATGTGGGACGTGCGATCATGCTTGCAAATTCGGAGCATTTTAATGAGATCAAAGAAGAAGCAGTACAGCTTTTGAAATATATTCATGAGATGGAACTGAGTGAAGTGATTGCAGCAGTCAATAATATTACGACTTATAAGCTGGAGATTACGGATTATCTGGATATCATTATGATATGGTATCGGGATGTTCTGCTTTATAAGGCCACAAAAGAGATTGACAAAGTGGTCTTTAAAGATCAGATTAATTTTATTAAAGAACAGGCAAAGACAAGTTCTTATGAAGGAATCGAAACGATTCTTAAGAGCCTTGAAAAAGCAAAGACAAGACTGAAAGCAAATGTGAACTTTGAACTGGTAATGGAACTTCTGTTTTTGACCATAAAGGAGAACTGATATGACAAGAGTAATAGGTGTAAGATTCCGCCCTGCCGGAAAAATCTATTTTTTCGCGCCGGGAAAACTTGAGATCCAGACAGGAGATAAGGTAATCGTGGAGACTGCCAGAGGGGTGGAATTTGGATCGGTAGTGACCGGACCGAAGGATGTGGAGGATGATAAGATTACCCCACCGTTAAAACCGGTTATCCGCGTTGCCACAGAAGATGATAAGAAAAAAGAAGAGAAGAACCGTGTCAAGGAGAAAGAGGCGTTTGAGATCTGTCTTGAGAAGATCAGAAAGCATGGTCTTGAGATGAAGCTCATTGATGCGGAGTATACGTTTGATAATAACAAAGTACTTTTTTATTTTACAGCAGACGGAAGAATTGATTTCCGTGAACTTGTAAAGGATCTGGCCAGTGTATTTCGTACCAGAATTGAACTTCGTCAGATTGGAGTTCGTGATGAGACAAAGATCCGCGGAGGCATCGGTATCTGTGGACGGCCATTGTGCTGCCATACTTATCTGTCAGAGTTCGCACCGGTTTCTATTAAGATGGCGAAAGAGCAGAATCTTTCTCTGAACCCGACAAAAATTTCCGGTGTATGCGGAAGACTGATGTGCTGCCTGACAAATGAGGAAGAGACTTATGAGGAACTCAACAGTCACCTCCCGGTCAGCGGGGATCATGTGACAACTCCGGAAGGACTTAAGGGAGATGTTCATTCTGTCAATGTGCTCAGACAGCTGGTGAAAGTCATTGTAACACTTGATAATGATGAAAAAGAGATCCGCGAGTATAAAGCAAGTGAGTTGAAATTTAAATCCAAGCGGAAAAAGAAAGATATGAAGCTTTCGAAGGAAGAGTTTGAACAGTTAAAAGGACTGGAAGAAAAGAGCAGCAATTCTAAATTAGATGATGAATAGATTTCATCAGACGGGAATCTATGTAAGAAAAAAACAGGATAGATATCATGAATATGAGAGAAGAAACGTTACTGAAAAGTGGCGAGAGACTGGATGATCTGCAGATCAAAGGCTATGAGATCATTCAGCATCCAGGACGCTTCTGTTTTGGTATGGATGCAGTTCTTCTGTCATCATTTGCAAAGGTGAAAAAGAGGGAAAAGGCTCTGGATCTTGGGACAGGAACCGGGATCTTACCGATTCTTCTGGAGGCAAAAAATGATGGAAGAAGTTATACTGGTCTGGAAATCCAAAAAGAAAGTGCGGATATGGCAAGAAGGAGTGTCTGCCACAATGGATTGGAATCTAAGATAGAGATTGTGACGGGGGACATCAAAGAGGCGGCGAATATATTTGGAGCTGCCTCTTTTGAGGTTATTACGACTAATCCGCCGTACATGATCGGAGAGCATGGATTGAAAAATGAAAATGAAGCGTTCTATATCGCGCGTCACGAGGCGCTGTGCACGCTGGATGATATTTTGCGGGAGAGTGCAAAGATTTTGAAAGTGAAAGGACGTTTTTATATGGTGCACCGGCCCTTTAGGCTGCCGGAAATATTTTCGAAAATGTGTACTTATGGCATTGAGCCTAAGAGGATGCGGCTTGTGTATCCTCATGTGGATAAGGAGCCGAATATGGTTTTGATCGAAGGATTAAAAGGCGGCAAGCCCCGCATGAGTGTGGAACCGCCTCTGATCGTTTACGGGCAGGACGGAAAATACACAGAAGAACTGCTGAGATTATATGGATTGGATAATAAAGTACAGTGAGAATATCAATATGCGTGAAAGCAGTTGATATTAAGAGATTGTTAATATGGAGGAAGTTATGGCGGGAGTTTTATATTTGTGTGCGACACCCATCGGAAATCTGGAGGATATGACTTTTCGCTGTGTGCGTGTATTAAAAGAGGCGGATCTTATTGCGGCGGAGGATACACGAAACAGTATTAAGCTTCTGAATCATTTTGAGATCAGGACGCCGATGACCAGTTATCACGAATACAATAAGATTGAAAAAGGACATAAACTTGTGGAAAAGCTTCTTGCAGGGGAAAATATTGCCCTGATCACGGACGCCGGAACACCCGGAATCTCTGATCCCGGGGAAGAGCTTGTAAAGATGTGCCATGAGGCGGGAATTACAGTGACTGCAGTGCCGGGACCGGCAGCCTGTGTGACGGCACTTACGATCTCCGGGCTTCCGACAAGAAGATTTGCATTTGAGGCATTTCTTCCTACAGATAAAAAGGAGCTGAAGCGTGTGCTTGATGAGATAAAAGTGGAAACCCGGACGATCGTTATGTATGAAGCGCCGCACCGGCTTCTGAGGACATTAAACCTTCTTTTGGAAACGATGGGGAACCGGAGAATCAGTGTGTGTCGGGAGCTGACGAAACGTCATGAAACAGTGTTTTATGCAACGATAGAGGAAGCCATTTCGTATTACGAAGCGCAGGAACCAAAAGGGGAGTGCGTTCTTGTCATAGAAGGAAAGAATCCGGAAGATATCCGCAAGGAAGAGAAGGCACGGTGGGAAGAGCTTTCCATAGAGGAGCATATGGAGCTGTATCTTTCAAAGGGAATGGACAAGAAGGAAGCCATGAAACAAGTGGCGAAAGACAGAGGAATCAGTAAGAGAGACGTGTATCAGGCGCTGATTTCCGACTGAGATCGACGTCTCCTGTACACTTGAATGAAGGCTGTTGGTCAAGTTGTATAGAAAAGTGAAAAAAGATTGTTCAACTTGGGCATACCGTTTGAATCGCTTTTTTAATATACTCTTAAACAGAACAAGACAGAACGTCTTAGGAGCCGTCATGGGGACAGAGGGCGGACAGACATTGAATTTATTAAAGAAGTATTCAGGAGGAAAACAAAAATGGCAAGTTTATCATTAAGACACATTAATAAAACATATCCAAACGGTTATGAAGCAGTTAAAGATTTCAACCTTGAGATTGAAGATAAGGAATTTATCATCTTCGTAGGACCATCAGGATGTGGTAAATCTACAACACTTCGTATGGTAGCTGGTCTGGAAGAGATTACAGGCGGAGAATTATATATCGGCGACAAACTTGTAAACGATGTAGAGCCAAAGGACAGAGATATCGCAATGGTATTCCAGAACTACGCTCTGTATCCACATATGACAGTATATGATAACATGGCATTTGGTCTTAAATTGAGAAAAGTACCGAAAGATGAGATCGACAAGATGGTTCGTGAGGCAGCAAGAATCCTTGACCTTGAAGCTTTACTTGATCGTAAACCGAAGGCTCTTTCCGGTGGACAGAGACAGCGTGTTGCTATGGGACGTGCGATCGTTCGTAATCCTAAGGTATTCCTTATGGATGAGCCTCTTTCCAACCTGGATGCAAAACTTCGTGGACAGATGCGTATTGAGATTTCCAAGCTTCACCAGAGACTTGGTACAACAATCATCTACGTAACACATGACCAGACAGA
>JBJEMB010000251.1:0-7879 GCA_051879455.1 Lachnospiraceae bacterium | reverse complement strand
GGTACTAATATAGAAGTTTTTCAACAACTATTATGTAAAGACCTATACAGTGGGCTATAACAACAAAAGACAGATTCTTCATTTAAGTTGAAGTATCTGTCTTTTTGTTTCATATCAAAACTTATCCGAAAATACTATCCAGTTTATCTTCCAATATCCCATCCTTAGCCAAAGGCAAAGCATCGCACTGACGTAGATGATGTTTTTCAATCAGCTCACCTCCGTCAAAGCCGAGAATGAAGTGCAGAGCTATCTGATAGATGATCTCAGTCGGTGCAAGTCCATATACCTGTTTTTCAAAGATATGCTGTAACCGCTGTGCTTTGTCAGGTAATGCCTGTTTCATGCCATTGCTGTTGAACAGCCTCTTTACGATTTCTGCTATATACAGACCTGATTTCATATACAGATCAGCAAAAGTCTTGCCCGGATCATCAAAACAGCCGGGATTTTCCTGTTCCAACAGGTCAACCATCTGCTTCACGATGTGCTTGGGTGTGAATATCTGATTAGTTTTTTGCGGAGGAATGTAGTCGAAAATATCCTCTGTATGTGACTCATCGAAATAATTGCCCAGCCTTGTGCGAAGTGCAAGGCATTCCTTGGATCATTCATCAAACCGGTTTTATAAACGGTGTTTTCTTCCTTATCAGTAAAAATAATTTTGTTTGTCTAGACTTCGACGCGTCCAATGTTTCCTTTTTCTGTCATGGACATGAAAGTGCCGTAATCCACTTCTTTCACCTGCGCCTCTATAAAGCGCGGCAGCACCAAAAAATTGAACAGAACAAGCACTGCCAACGCAATACCATAGTAAAAAATCAACGGCTTTTTGGGTGTTTTTACTTCATTCATTTCAATCACTTCTATCTTATTTCTATAATTTCCGCATTCCGTATTAATTACGGTTTCTTTCATGAAGCCGGAGGAACAGTTTGCTTAATTCAACTGCTAACAGCGGCAAAACGGAGAACAAAAGAACCATCCACCATTCCTTTGCATTCAGTAAACAAAGGCTGAAAACAGTTCTGAAATACGGAACCAACAGAATGATGCTGAGTACAAACGCTGATGCCACAATCGAAAGCAAAAGATGGATATTGTGGCCGCTCCCAGTAGAAAATATCGACTCCGTATTTGATCTCTGATTCAGCGCATGCAGTAATTGCGAAATCGACAATACCAGGAATGCCATCGTCATGCCAACTGCATAGCCTCCCATATGCACACCGACCTGGAATGCTCCAATCGTAGCGGCGGAAATGAACGCACCGTGCAGGCATACCCGCACGACCAATCCCCGTTCAAACAAGGTGCCGGACTTCACAGGCTTACGTTTCATGATATTCTTGCTGGCTGGATCTACGCCAAGCGCTAATGCAGGAAGCGTATCGGTAATCAGGTTTACCAAAAGAATCTGCACTGCCAAAATCGGAGCATCCCAATTGAAAAGTGTTGCAATAAACAAGGTTAAGATTTCAGCAATATTCCCTGCAAGCAGGAATTGAATCACCTTTTGGATATTCCGGTAAATACGCCGTCCCTCCCGAATTGCATATTCAATGGTTGTAAAGTTATCGTCCATCAATACCATATCGGAAGCATCTTTTGCTACATCCGTACCGGATTTTCCCATTGCGATCCCAATGTCTGCAGCTTTCAAAGCCGGGGAATCGTTCACTCCATCGCCAGTCATTGCAGCAACCTCACCGTTTGCCTGTAATGCTTTTATAATCCGCAGTTTATCGGCAGGCGATACACGGGCAAAAACAGTAGCTGTTTTGACAGCCTCTTTTAGTTCATCATCGTTCATACGGTCCAATTCGGGACCTGCGATTACTGTATTCCCCTCCTGGAAAATATGAAGCTGTCTTGCAATTTCGAGAGCTGTGACCTTGTGATCGCCGGTAATCATAATGACACGGATTCCTGCTGTATGGCACGTTTCGATTGCCTGAATTACTTCCTTACGTGGCGGGTCGATCATTCCCGTCATGCCTATGAAGGTCAGATTTTCCTCAACATTTTCATTTTCATCTTCCGGTACATAGGTCAGCGTCCTTTTCGCAAAACCAAGAACACGCAGGGCATCTTCCGACATGCTCAGGCATAAATCAAGAATCTGTTTCCTATCCGTATCCGTCATATCCCGGACACCCTGTTCCGTCAAAATCTGTGAGCAGAGTGGCAGCATCTCTTCCACTGCGCCCTTTGTATAAGCCACAATCTCACCGTTTGATTGATGGACAGTTGTCATTCGCTTACGGACAGAATCAAATGGCTGCTCAAAAACTCTTGGCATCGCTTCTTCCAAAGAAGCCGCATCCACTCCATACTGCTTTGCAAGAATGAGAAGCGCTGCTTCTGTCGGATCGCCGATAAACTCTCCTTCATGATCCGGATCAAACGAAGCGTTATTACACAAGGCAGCAATCGAAAGAAGCTCCCGGCCTTTCGATGGAAAATCGGAAAGAGTATCAATCTGTGCTGCAGTTCCATTTTGAAAATTTGACTCAAGTGCAATATGTGTAACTGTCATTCGGTTCTGCGTCAGTGTACCAGTCTTATCACAGCAGATTACTGTAGCGCTTCCTAATGTTTCTACCGCCGGCAGCTTGCGGATAATCGCATTTTGCTTTGCCATACGCTGCACACCCAGAGCCATAACAATTGTCGCAGTAGCCGGAAGCCCTTCCGGGATAATTGAAATAGCCAATGAAACAGCTGTCATCAGCAGAGGAATCCAAGGCCGTCCATACAGGGAACCTATCAGGAAAATAACAATGCAAACAACCAGGCCTACCATGCTTAATGTCTTGCCTACGGAGTTCAGCTTCCGTTTCAGAGGTGTATCCAGTTCATCCTGATTATCAAGCATACTGGCAATCCGACCCACCTCCGTATTCATCCCGGTTCCGACAACCACTCCTTCCGCATTGCCATACATGACAATGGAAGATGTATAAACCATATTCACCCTGCTTCCCAGCGAAGCTTCTGCAGCCAGAACCGTTTCACTGTCTTTTTCCACAGGGAGAGATTCTCCCGTTAACGAAGCCTCCTGCACCGCCAGCCGGTTTTCCTGAATAAGCCGAAGATCTGCTGGGACAATAGCGCCATCCTCTAATAATACAATGTCTCCCGGAACCAGTTCACTGGCAGGTATGATACTTTCTTCGCCTTCCCGGCGCACACGAGCCGCAGGCGCACTCATCTGTTTGAGCGCCTCCAGTGCATTGGTAGCTTTGTTTTCCTGAACAACACCGATTACAGCGTCAATTACAATAATTGTAAAAATCACGATTGCTTCTGTCCATTCCCCAAGGAACATAGACAAAATCGCCGCTCCAATCAGAATAAGCACCATAACATCAGTAATCTGTTCCAGGAGCATTTTTCCGATACTCTTTTTTTGTTTTTTGCAGAGTTCATTTGGGCCATAGTATGCAAGCCGATTTTCAGCCTCCCGGTCACTTAACCCATCAATGCCGGTTTCCAGCTTTTGCATGGCATCTTCAGATGATTGTGTATGCCATAACAAAGGCACATCGCTTTGATTGTCGTTCATAATTTTACCTCCAAAATTCATTTAATATATTTCAACTTCACACTGGCTTTATGGAAAAAAGCTATTGCCTGAATCAAAAGCACAAAGCCAACCGTAACATGCATGGTCAAAGCTTCCTCAACTGGCTTTATTAAAGCAATACATCCAGTAAGAATCTCAATGACTCCAACAACATAGAACCAACGCCACCCATGTTCTCCCGTCGCTTTTTGCTCTGTAGATTCCATCATGCGAAGGATTCCGGAAAAAAGATCCCAAACGCAAAAGAAAATAGGGATTGCTGCTGCAGAGGTTATTTGATTAAACAGCGGAAAAATGGAAAGAAGCGCTGCTGTAATACTGTCTGCCAACAGCCATTTTGCTCCCGGCGTTTGCTTCATGCAAAAAAAGTACAAAATCACATTTACAATTCCTGTGGCCAGCATAGATAAACCAAGCCAGGGAGCGATTCGTATCAATTTTTCCCCAGATGAAGCAAAGCTCAGTAATGCTGCCACACCAAGAAAAATACCGGACAGCAGCCAAACAACTTGCGGCAAACAGGTTTTTATTTCTTTCGCTTTTTTCATCACTTTCTTAACTCCTATGTAAGAAATTATAAGGCAAGCATTCTCCTGCATGTTCCACCGAAGCAGAGAAACCATTCATGATACTCGTTGCTATAGCATTTTGCACCTGCGCTGTAATGGAATTTGAAATCGTTTCTACCTGGTCTTGAAAGCCCTGCAGCTCACCAGAAAGCTTTCTTTCCACAAGCGGTTTGATTGTATTTTCCAAATATACATGCTGGATCAGGTTGTAGCTCTGGAAAATAAATCCGATGGAATGATTTCGGTAGGAATCCCAGTCTCTTGCGGAATATCCCCGGGTCGAAATGTTATTCACAATCAAATCGCCGGTATAATAATGATCCAGTCTGCCAATCACATTTAGCAGCGTTGTCTTTCCAGAACCGGAAGGTCCCAGAATTGCCACAAATTCATTTTCACGGAATGACAGTTTAATACCCTTTAATGCCTCGTGTCTGTTTTTACCGGAGCCATAGCTCTTATAAATATCCTTTACTTCAATCATCGCTGTAAATCACCTCCCTCAGCACCCATTTTTACTTATATTTCCGTTGTAAGAAAGGACTCGATTACCTTTGCGTCTTCGTAACCCTTCTCATAAAACCTCTTTAATGCTTTTTTATCTTTTGTTAATGTGTCCACGCCGCAGGTATCGTCCGGTGCTATAATGAGTACCCGCCCCTGTGCTTCATATTCTTTTGCAAGTGCTACGCCGCGGTTATATTGATCCGCTCTTTGTTTTAACCGTTCGGCAGCCTGCGGATATTTCTTTTGAATTTTTCCTGCAAACCGGATATCCTTATCCGGTGTTCTGACAACATCTTTCGGTTTTGTCAAAAGGAGAACAACTTTATCACATCCGCATTCAAAAGCTTTTTCAATTGGAACCGTATCCCCCAACGCACCATCATAATAGAGAACACCGTCAACCTCATACGGATGGCACACAAACGGAATAGCAGAAGATGCTTTCAGAACACTGTAATCATTCTGATGCAGGTCATTCTTATCAAAATATGTTGCTTCTCCGGTTTTCGCATTTGTTGCCACTGCCAGAAACTCCATCGGATTTTTTATAAAGCTTCGATAATCCAGCGGATTTTCTCCATCTGAATTACTCAATGTTCCGTAAATATAATCCAAATCAAGATAGGATTTTTTGAAGAGGAAATTTCGCAGGCTCATGTATTGTTTTCGAAACGGATACTCCGTATAAAACGGATAATTTCTCTTTTTTTGTCCCGCTATAAAGGACGATACATTGGCGCTGCCTGCGGAAACCCCGATTCCCAAATCGAACCGAACACCTGCGTCCAGACAGTAATCAAAAACTCCGGCCGCATATACCCCCCGTAAACCGCCCCCTACATCTACAATACCTGTTTTCATCCTATCTTCCTCTTCTTTCTGCTTTCAAAATTTATAATCAATTTTTTCTATGACTTAACAGCCGCAACCTGGCTTCCTCACATTTTGTAAAAACAAGCTGGAAGAAACGGTCTATCGGAAACGCTAATAACAACAGTGCTGTTAAAATCAATATGCATCCGTAGTCCAATGATACAATCTGGAACCACTCCGGGAACAGAAAAACTACTGCAAAATATGCTGCACCCATTGTGCCAAACAAAATACCATGCCATATATTCATTGGCTTGCAAACCCGGTACAGCATCAGATAAGCCGCAACGGAATACAGATAGAACGCTATTGTGGAGGACAGCTCCGTACTTATGGAAAAAGCATCTGCAAACAACAGCGACCATTCTACCAGGACAACCGCAGTAAGCGCCGCCGGAAATGCTCGGAACAATACGTTCCGTAGAAATTTTCCTTTTACAATCTCCTCATTTGGCTCCAGCGCCAGGAAGAAGGAAGGAATCCCGATTATCACTGCGGACGCAATCGCAATCTGTGCCGGTTTTAACGGGTACAGCGATACCGAGATCAGGCTGATCAGGCACAAAATAAATGAAAAAATATTCTTCATCAGATACAAAGACGCCGAACGCTGAATGTTATTGATAACCCTGCGCCCCTCTGCCACAATCTGCGGCATGGCTGAAAAATCAGATTCCAACAGAACCAGATCTGCCACATTGGATGCCGCGTCGCTTCCGGAAGCCATTGCAATCGCACAATCTGCTTCCTTTAACGCAAGTACATCATTCACACCGTCGCCCGTCATCGCCACAGTATGTCCGGCTTTTTTCATGGCACGAATCAATTCGCTCTTCTGTTCCGGTGTGACCCGACCAAAAACTGTATATTCCTGTGCCGCCTTTCCAATTGCCTTCTTCCCGTCCACCGTGGACATATCAATATACTTTTCTGCTGCCGGAATACCTGCCTTCTGAGCAGTAAGGGCCGCAGTCAGCGCATTGTCCCCGGAAATCACTTTGACAGCAACATCCTGAGCTGTAAAATACTGAAATGTCTCCTGTGCATTCTCCCGAATAGGATTTGTCAGTATCAACAGCGCAAGTGGCTGTACAGTACCGGCAAGCGTACCACCCTCAAAAATATCATCCGGGCCGCCAGATTCAAATTCATATCCGGCAAACAGTAAAACTCGTTCACCCCTAGTATAATGTTCCAGAATCACACTACTAAGTGTGGAATCCTCCTGCTGCATCAGAAATTCCGGTGCTCCCAATAAAAATGCTTCTTTACCAAAGTCAAGCGCACTGTACTTTGTTTGAGAAGAAAATGCTTTCAGACGAATCGGTCTTCTGCCGGGCAATGCATTCCGGAAATACGCCTTCAGGGCTTTCATTGTTTCGTTATCTGATGGTAGGCAGCAGACATAATCCTGCACCTGACGCTTTATCTTTTCTTCAGATGCTCCTTCCACTGACAGAATTTCCGTAAGTTTCATCTGTGATTCTGTAATTGTGCCTGTTTTGTCTACACACGGTGTCAACTTTGGCCAGTGTCTCAATGCACTTCATATCGTGTACCAGGGTATTCTGCCGGGCAAGACGAATTGTGCTGGCTGCAAGAGCAATACTGGTCAAAAGGTAGAGATCCTCCGGAATCATGCCAATAATGGCCGCTGCAGTGTTTTCCACACTGATTTTTTCCGAATACTCAAGTACAAAATGCTGATTCCAAAATATCAACGCCGCAAAGGGAATAATAATAATTCCGATAGTCTGAATAAGTCTGGTAAGCGATTTCATCATACCGGGCCGCTGATATTTTTTTATCTTCCTGGCACTCTTCGAGAGCTTTGCGGAAAAGGAATTATCACCTACCTGTGTCAATCTCACTTTTGCCTGCCCGGATACCACAAAACTGCCGGAAAGCAAGGAATCGCCGATTTTTTTCTCGACCTCATCCGCTTCTCCGGTAATCAATGACTCATTGACACGCAGGACTCCTTCACATATGACGGCGTCAGCGCAAATCTGATTTCCTGCCACAAACAGCACAATATCATCCTGTACCAGTTCCTCACTGGGAATGCGTTTTTGCTTTGCATCCCGAATCACTGTCGCTTCTGGCTCATTTACCAGCTGCAGTTTTTCCAGTTCCTTCTTTGAGCGAAGTTCCTGTACAATTCCAATTACTGTATTTGCTACAACTACGCCCAAAAATGTTAGGTTATTGTAAGAATGTTCATATAACAATACCGCTGCCAAAATGAAAAAAATCAGATTGAAATAAGTAAAAATATTGGAGCAGATAATTTTACCGCTTGTCCTTGACTCACTTCCAGTGACGGCGTTGGATAAACCGC
>JBJEMB010000250.1:0-7904 GCA_051879455.1 Lachnospiraceae bacterium | reverse complement strand
AACTTATCATTATTCCTTTTCCATGGTACAAGATCGATTCTGCAGCGTTGCATCAAACGGGAGGCCCCTGGCAACAACACTCTTCTTCAAGAACATTCTTATTGCCGTCGGCAAATCAAGTCCTAATTGTTCATATATATCTGTCACTTCTTTTTTCAGTTCGTCATCCACACGTATCTGAATCAGACTTGAATTTGACATAAAAGTCCCCCCTGCTGCAATCTCATCGACTGTATATTCATAAAATACATCCCTCATACATATTATATACTTACAAATACATTTATGTCAATATCATATTATATATAAGTATTTTTACATTATTTCATATTGTTTTTACATATATTCAAATACTATTACATACTTATATATTTGTTTTATATTTACTTTGCATACACATTATTCAAAAAGATTATGCACTGCTTCTGCATCAAATGTAACAGACGACACATGATCCACCTCTATCTGATAGAGTGCATTCGCTGCCATATGTTCCGCAGCCTGTTCAAGATCACGAATTCCTGTAGTATTTGCAAACTTATCAATCACTGCATCCAGCGCATCTTTGCCTACAATACATTCTTCTTTCTTAAGTCCCATACGCTCTAATACTTTTGGCAATGCATACTGAGAGAATATGATTTTCTTTTCCTCTGCCGTGTAATCAGGAATATCGATCACAGCAAAACGGGACATCAAAGGAGCACTGATCTTCTCTTTATCGTTGGCAGTCGCAATCGGATACACACCGCCAGTCGGAATCATGCATTCGATATAATTATCTGTAAATCCAAGATTATCAAGAAGCGTCAGAAGAACATCAGCCGGATTGCCATTTCCTTTTCCCGATGCAGCCTTGTCCAGCTCATTAATAATAAACACAAGATTTGACTCTCCTGCATTGGCAAAGGCTTCCATAATAATTCCTGGTTTTGCATTGGAATAGATCCTGGAACTTCCGGTAAGCTGCTCCGGATCATTGATCGAACTCATATCAAGAGTCGCCCATGGAAGTTTCAGGATACGGGCAACCGCATAGGCAACCTGGGATTTACCTGTTCCTGCCGGTCCCACAAGCAAAAGTCCATAAGCAGGCAATGTATGGGTACGGTTAATCTGTATTATCGTTTCGATGATACGTTGTTTTACTTTCTCCATACCATAGAGTTCTTCATCAAGAATTCTCCTTGCCTCCTGCGGATCAATCGACTGAAAATAATTATTTTTCCACTGTATATTCAGCACGGCAGAAAGAGCACGCTGTGCATGACGCCTCTCCTCCGGAGTCACTTCATGAGATCTGGCCACTGCAAGATTTCTTCTGGCCCATAACCGGATATTATCCGGCAAAGTCCTTCCGGCACAGTTCAGGAAATCTGTGATACTTTGAAGACTGGTAAGCTTCATATCATCACCCATTTCCTCTTTATCTTCATCCTCAACCTCTTCCGAAGGTGCATTGCTTGAAAGCAAACGGTCAATCATAAATTGCAGGAACCCATCTTCTGCAGAAAGCTTCGTTCCTCCACCAAAAGCAATCTCACGAATCCGGTATACTGCATAACCATCTTCCCGATTCGCACCGGACAGACAAACATTAATATGATGCTCCCCCAGCCATTTCAAGAGGCTGACGAAACGAGCGTCAATCTGTAAAATATTTGCACTGACCGTTCCATCTTCTTCTTCAAATTCAAAAGTCGTTCTTTTGACTGGATTTGTAAAAACACCGTTAGAATGATGTTTCCACTGGCGCTTACTATTATCAAGAATCAAAATAGGATTCTTGGCAGTAGCTACATTTTCATTGCTCCGGAATATCGTATAAGTACACTCTGTTGGTTCTGTTTGATAGGATACGTCGTTAAAATCAAATACTGCCATATCATTTCTCCTGCTAATTAATTTTTTATTTAGATTCTACCATATTTTTAATGAAAATGTGTAAAAGAATGATAATCCCTCGTTTTTCTTAATCCGCGCCCTTTTTCACAATATCTTCTCCATATTTTTTTCTTATTTTTTCCAGCGCATCATTGATCTTCTTACTCTTCGCCCTCTTTTTAACGTCTTCTACAACTTCCATATCAAATAAACTTAATTGTTCTGGCGCTCCTTCCTCCACAAGCTTGGAGCTTCTGATTCCAAGAAGCCGGATTGGCTGTCCGTTCCACAGCTCACGGAACAATTCTAACGCAGTCTCATACAGTTCTTTTTTCTGATTAACGGGCTTTATCAATTGCTTTTGGTGTGAAACATTTTCAAAATTATAGTATTTTATTTCCACACTAAGCATGCCTGCTTTCTGCCCCGCCTTTTTCAACCTCTGACTTACACTTTCTGCCAGATTCATCAACACCAGAGCTGCTTCTTCCTCAGTCTCTACATCCTTGGGAAGTGTCGTGGAATTTCCGATTCCTTTTGCTTCAGCCGGTTCAGATTCCACCTCCGAAGCACCAATTCCATTGGCAAATTCCCACAGTTTTCTCCCATGGCTTTTCAAATGTAACTCCAGAATATCCGGTGACATCTGAGCCAGATCACCTATGGTATGTATCTCCAGCTTTTTGAGTGTTTCTACACTGGAGCGCCCTGCCATATAAAGTTCTCCGATTGGAAGCGGCCACATTTTAATCTGTATTTCTTCCGGAAACAGTGTATGAACCTTATCCGGTTTTTCAAAATCTGATGCCATCTTCGCCAGAAGCTTATTACTGGAAATACCAATATTTACAGTAAAACCAAATTTTTCTTTTACTTTGTTCTTAATCTCCAGAGCACCCTCTACAGGAGAAGAATATCGTCCCGCTATATCTGTAAAATCCATATAGCATTCATCGACACTTACCTGTTCAATCCGGTCTGTATAAGTATGAAGAAATTCCATCAGCCTTTGACTATACTGGCTGTACATTTTATGATCCGGAGGTTCCATAACAAGTCCCGGACATTTAGATATGGCATTCACAACAGGTTCCCCTGTATGAATGCCATATCTTTTCGCAGGAATTGATTTCGCAAGCACCACTCCATGGCGGGATTTCTTATCCCCGCCAATGATGGATGGAATTTCGCGAAGATCAATCTCTGATCCATTTTTCAATTGTTCTACTGCTGTCCAGCTTAGGTAAGCAGAGTTTACATCAATATGAAATATTACAGGCATCCTGTACGCTCCTCTTATACTGCCTCCGTCACAGCAGATGCGGTGAGTCTTCCGTCTTTCACATCGATCAGAATCGTGTCCTCTGCGCCTACATCTCCCTGAAGCATAAGTTTTGCTGCAAGGGTTTCTACATGCTTCTGCAGATAACGCTTCAGCGGTCTTGCACCGTAAGTCGGGTCATACCCGCCATCTACAATATAATTCTTCGCAGATTCTGTTAAAGCAATCTGAATCTCTCTATCCGCCAGACGTCGGTTGACATCTTTTACTAACAATTCAATAATGTCATAAATGTTCTCCTTCGTCAACGGTTTAAACAGGATTGTTTCATCCAGACGGTTCAGAAATTCCGGTCTGAAATGGTTCCGAAGATCAGCCATAACTGCCTGTTCTGCTGCTTCGCTGATGTTACCCTGTGCATCAATTCCGTCAAGCAGATAAGAAGAGCCGATATTGGATGTCATAATCAGAATCGTATTTTTAAAATCAACCGTTCTTCCCTGAGAATCTGTGATACGCCCATCATCTAACACTTGCAGAAGTACATTAAATACATCCGGATGTGCTTTTTCCACTTCATCAAACAGAACTACCGAGTAAGGTTTTCTCCTGACTGCTTCTGTAAGCTGACCGCCCTCATCATATCCGACATATCCCGGAGGAGCTCCGATTAATCTGGACACAGAATACTTCTCCATATATTCACTCATATCAATACGCACCATATTGTTCTCATCATCGAAAAGCTGATCTGCAAGCGCCTTAGCAAGTTCAGTTTTACCAACTCCTGTAGGTCCCAGGAACAAAAATGAGCCAATTGGTTTTGTAGGATCCTTAATACCAGCCTTAGAACGAATGATCGCTTCTGTGACAAGCTCTACTCCTTCATCCTGCCCGATCACACGTTTATGGAGTTCATCTGCCAGATGAAGCGTCTTACTTCTCTCACTTTCATTCAGTTTTGCAACCGGGATTCCCGTCCAGCGAGATACGATCTTTCCGATTTCTTCATCAGTAACACTTTCGTGTACTAACGACAGATCTTCATCCTTTACTTTTGCTTCTTCCGCTTCTAACTGCTTCTGCAGTTCTGGAAGTTTTCCATATTGAAGTTCTGCTGCCCTATTAAGATCATAATCATGCTGTGCTTTCTCAATATCTTTATTTACCTGTTCCATCTCCTCACGGAGTTTCTGAACACGCTCAATACCTACTTTTTCATTGTCCCACTGAGCTTTCTTATTTGCAAATTCTTCTCTGTGCTCTGCAAGCTCCTGCTGCAAATGCTCCAAACGCTCTTTGCTCAGCCGGTCATCTTCTTTTTTAAGTGCAGCCTCCTCGATCTCCATCTGCATAATCTTTCGACGGAGTTCATCAAGCTCTGCCGGCATAGAATCAAGCTCTGTCTTGATGAGTGCACATGCCTCATCCACAAGGTCTATCGCTTTATCCGGAAGAAAACGATCCGATATATAGCGGTCTGACAGCGTTGCCGCAGCAACGAGTGCACTATCCGTAATCTTCACACCATGAAATACTTCATAACGTTCTTTCAGTCCACGAAGAATGGAAATGGCATCTTCCACTGTAGGTTCATCGACCATTACCGGCTGGAAACGACGTTCCAATGCTGCATCTTTCTCAATATACTGCCTGTATTCATCCAGTGTTGTCGCGCCGATACAATGGAGTTCGCCTCTTGCCAGCATCGGTTTTAACATATTTCCGGCATCCATGGCTCCATCAGTTTTTCCGGCACCTACGATAGTATGAAGTTCATCGATGAAAAGAATGATCCTTCCCTCGCTTTTCTTCACTTCTTCGAGAACCGCTTTTAAACGCTCCTCAAATTCACCACGATATTTTGCTCCTGCCACAAGTGCACCCATATCCAGTGAGAAGATAGTTTTCTCTTTCAAACCTTCCGGAACATCACCTTTTACAATTCTCTGTGCCAGACCTTCCACAACAGCAGTTTTACCAACACCCGGCTCACCGATAAGTACCGGATTGTTCTTCGTCTTTCTGGAAAGGATCCGGATCACATTACGAATCTCTGCATCACGACCAATAACCGGATCTAATTTCTGGTCTCTGGCACGTTCTACAAGATCAATTCCATACTTGTTGAGCGTATCATAAGTATCTTCCGGATTATCACTTGTAACTCTCTGGTTGCCCCTTACTGTAGACAGTGCCTGAAGAAATCCTTCTCTGCTGATACCGAATTCCCGGAAAATATTTTTCATTTCTTTATTCGCATATTTCATAATGGAAAGGAAGAGATGCTCCACAGATACATACTCATCTCCCATCTGCTTTGCTTCATCTTCTGCATACACCAGTGCATTATTCAGATGCTGACCTACACGCTGCTGGCCTCCCTGCACCTTTACAAGTTTTCTAAGAGCTTCTTCCACACGGTTGATCACAACATTACCATCAAGTCCCATCTTCTGCATCAGCTTTAAGATAAGACTGTCATCCTGTGTAAGCAGAGCATACATAAGATGCTCCTGTTCAATCTCCTGATTTCCATAGTCCATAGCAATTTTTTCACACTGCTGGACTGCCTGAAGTGACTTTTGCGTAAATTTATTAATATTCATAACAATGCCTCCTCTCGACATGCTATCCAAACATTTACATTTGTTCTAGTGTTTCTATAACACTAAACATAATATACCACCGCTTGTTAGCACTGTCAAGAGTTGAGTGCTAATTTTTTTGACCGACCTGCCCTCTTTTATTCTCTTTCTTCCATCACGCTCATGTATGCCGGACGTATAATCTTATCTGCACAGATCAGTTCCTCAATTCTGTGTGCACTCCACCCTACAATTCTTGCAACTGCAAATATAGCGGTATATAATTCCTGCGGAATTCCAAGCATATCATATACAAACCCACTGTAAAAATCTACGTTTGGACTGACACCTTTATACATATGCCGTTTTTTAGAGATTAATTCCGGTGCCAGCTTTTCAACGTTCTCATAGAGCATCAAATCTTCTTCTCTGCCTTTTTCTTTTGCCAGCTGCTGTACATAATATTTGAAAACCCGTTCTCTTGGATCTGATAAGGAATAGATCGCATGTCCGATTCCATAGATCAGTCCCTTTTTATCAAAGACCTGTTTATCTATAATCTTATTTAAATATGCAGCTATTTCTTCCTTATCTGAATAATCTGTTACATTTTCGCGGATGTTATCCATCATCTCCATAACTTTTATGTTTGCTCCACCATGTTTTGGTCCTTTTAAAGAAGACATTGCTGCTGCCATAGTGGAATAAGTGTCTGAGCCGGATGATGTTACTACTCTGGTTGTAAAAGTTGAATTATTTCCTCCGCCATGTTCCATGTGTAAAATCAATGCAGTATCAAGTACTTTTGCCTCTATCGGGGTATATTTTTTATCCGGACGCATTAACCGAAGCAGATTTTCTGCCGTAGAAAGCTCCGGATCCGGATTATGGATATACATACTTTCATTATTATCGTAATGATTATAAGCATTATACCCATATACAGCCAAAAGCGGGAACTCGCTGATCAACTGTATACACTGACGGAGGGAATTACTTACGCTGATATCCTTCGCATTCTTATCATAAGATGCCAGCGTCAGGATGCTTCTCGTCATAGAATTCATGATATCCTCAGAAGGTGCTTTCATGATTACGTCCCTCGTAAAGTTGGTGGGAAGTGTCCGGCATTTCCCGATAATTTCTTTGAATTCTTTCTCTTCTTTTTCTGTCGGAAGTTCTCCCATCAGAAGTAGATAGGCTATTTTTTCAAACCCTAACTGATCCGGTCCCAGATCACTTATCAGTTTTTCTACTCTATATCCTCTGTACCACAGTTGTCCATCACAGGGAACCTTCCGGTTTCCTTCAATTTTTGTGGATACAATCTTTGAAATATTGGTAAGTCCAGTCAGAACCCCGTTTCCTTTCTCATCACGCAGCCCTCTGTTTACTCCGTATTCATCATACAGGCGCTGATCAATATTATCATTTTTACGACAGATATTTTCTTCCTGCTTGACATAATCACTCATCATTTTCATCAGTTCTGCCATCTTCTTCCAGCGCCTCCATTTCTTCAATCTTACTGCTCATAACTGTATCCAGTTGTTTCATTAACTGAAGCATTTCGATTAGATTTTCTTTTCCAAATTCTTCAATTACTTTGCGGTAATACCCTTTTAATATTGTTTCCTGCTCATCAAGTAACTCTCTTCCGGTATCTGTAATCGTAACGAAAGTTCCTTCTTTTCCATTTCCGTCATGAGACCATAAGACCAGACCTCGATCTTTTAATTTTCCAACCATCTTTGAAGTCTGACGGATCGTCAGCTGCATTTTTTCTGATAAATCCTTCAGATATGTTCTTCCTGAATAGATTGACGAGAGTTTGCTTTCAGACGCAATAATATGTAAAGCAATATATTCAGAAAGGGTCATTTCGCGAAAGAGCTGTTGAATTTTCCCTTTATTCATCAGATAGTGACGATATATCAATTCATTTGAAAATTCTTCTACTTCCCTGTTTTCTAATATTTCCTGTTTGTTCGTCATGTTCGTTACTTACCCCTTTCTGAAATACCTGTCATGCTTTCGGTTTAATACATATCAGGTGAAGGCTGTGCTGCCACGGTCTCTTCCTTAATGTCTGCTACAGCTGCTTCTGTCGTGAGAAGTGTTGCTGCCACACTGACTGCATTATCAAGTGC
>JBJEMB010000249.1:0-7953 GCA_051879455.1 Lachnospiraceae bacterium | reverse complement strand
ATCACCCTTCACCAGCGGAAGCATAATGGCATGAAAAATGCCTTAAATTACACAAAAATACTAATATTAATAGCAAAGGAGACGATTATAATGCCAGAATTAGAAGCGATAATTGAGCAAAAGTTAATTGACCAATTAGTTTATGGTGATTCCCAGTGGACTTACAGAGGAGATCTGAAAACAGAGGAGGATTTGTGGGCAAATTTCAAATATATTCTTGAACAGAATAATAAGGATAGATTGAACGGAGAAAACCTTTCTGACTCTGAGTTTGAACAGGTCAAAAATCAGCTTCAATTTTCATCGTTCTATAAGGCTGGCGAATGGTTAGTTGGAGAGAATGGTAAAGTTATGGTCCATGTCCAGAGAGATACTGAGCGTCTGCATTTGGTTGTTATGAATCATGAGCATATTGCAGGCGGTAGTAGTGTTTATGAAGTAATTAATCAGTACAGTGCATTGAGGACGGACGAGAATAGTAATGCTCCATCCAGAGACAGAAGGTTTGACGTTACTCTTATGATTAATGGTCTTCCGATGATACACATAGAATTAAAGAATAAGCAGCATTCATATATGGATGGATTCTGGCAAATAAAAAAATATATCGGTGAAGGTAAATTCACGGGTATCTTTTCTGCTGTTCAGATGTTTGTAATCAGTAATGGAGTTAATACAAAGTATTTTTCTGCTGCAAGTGATACAGAGTTGAACCCAAAATTTATAAGTGGATGGCTGGATAAGGATAATAACCCTGTAGCAGATTACCTTGATTTTGCGAAAAGTGTTCTTCGGATTCCGGAAGCACATGAAATGATTGCCAGATATACGGTATTAGATGAAGATGCAAAGAGATTGATATTGTTACGTCCATATCAGATTCATGCAATAGAGTCTATTAGAGAGGCTTCCAAGTGTGGAAAGTCAGGTTTTGTTTGGCATACAACCGGTTCAGGTAAGACATTGACATCTTACAAAGCTACCAGAAATTTGTTAATGGATATTCCGGCAATTGATAAGGCTATCTTTTTGATTGATAGAAAAGACTTGGATACGCAGACAACTATGGCATTTCAGGCTTATGCAAATAATGACTTGATTGATGTTGATGAAACAGATAATGTGAATGATCTTAAGAAAAAGCTGAAATCGGATGACAGACAGGTAATCGTAACTACAATTCAGAAATTGCAAAGATTGATTACAAAGAGGCTGACAGAAGGAACACCGGAGTATGGCAAGATTAAAAATCTAAAGATTGCTTTTGTAGTAGATGAGTGTCATAGAGCAGTTACGCCTGGTACAAAGAGAGAACTGGAGAGGTTCTTTGGTAATTCTTTATGGTTTGGATTTACCGGAACACCGAGATTTGCGGAAAATCCATATCCACAGATGGGAGATTTGCCTCGTACTACTGAAGAACTGTATGGGGAGAGGCTTCATAAATATACGATTCAGAATGCAATTCACGATAATGCAGTTCTTGGTTTTCAAGTTGAGCATAATGGACCTAAGAATATTGCGGATGAGACAGACAGTAGTGCCTATGATAATGAAACACATATGTTAAAAGTGTTGGATGTAATATTGAACAAATCGTACCACAAGTTAGGCTTCCAAAATGGTAAAGGAAAGACTTACGAAGCGTTGCTGACCACAAGCTCTATTCAGATGGCACAGAAGTATTATGATTTATTGACCAGAGTTAAAAATGGGGAAACATCACTTGTGATTGATGAAAAAATCAAGCAGGTATTACCTGATTTCCCTAAGTTTGCTATTACATATTCTGTTTCTGAAAATGAAGAAGGTTCACATGTAAATCAACAGAAAATGCAAAGTTCACTTGATGATTATAATGCGATGTTTGGGACTAAGTATGAATTATCTCAGATTCAAGGGTACAATGGCAATTTGAATAAGCGATTGGCACGAAAGGATGCAAAATTCCAAAGCAGAAATGAACAGCTCGATTTAGTAATCGTGGTTGACCGTTTGTTGACCGGATTTGATGCACCTTGTATGTCTACTATATTTATTGACAGACAACCTATGGGACCGCATGATTTGATTCAGGCTTTTTCAAGAACTAACCGTATTTTCGATAAGAATAAGTCATATGGGCAGATTGTTACATTCCAAGCCCCGGTGTTATTTAAAGAGTGTGTAGATAATGCTGTGAAATTATACTCCGCTGGAGGAACGAAAGAGGCACTAATGGCGGATTGGGAAGAAGTCGAGCCTGCATTTAGAAAGGCACTTGCAGCGCTCCGTGTAAGTGCAGAGACTCCGTCAGTGGTTCCGGGAATGTCATTAGACGAAAAGAAAGTTTTTGCAAAAATATTTCAAAATTTCGACAGGCTGTTTGCACAGCTAAAATCCTTTACTAATTATGAAGATTCAATGCTTGAGGGTTACGGAATTACAGAAGACGAATATTACGATTATGCAGGACATTATCTGAATGTATTAGCGGAGATAAAGCCGGGACCAGACCCTGGACCAGACCCGGATCCGGGACCTGAACCTGGTCCAGAAATAGATCCTGATTATGAACTGATGGCTTACAGTAACACCAAGATTGATTATGAGTATATCATCAATCTGATTCAGAATATTGTCACGCCAAATGAGGATGAAGAGAATATTACACCTGAAGAACGTCAGAAAAAGATTGAGGAAGTTAAGCAGTATGTAGAGGAGCTTCGTAAAGAAAATCCTAAAGTGGCAGATATTATGTCCAGTCTGATTTATGAAATTGAGTTGGATGAGAATAAATATAAGGGACAGTCAATTCTTAACATTGTTGAGACTATGAAGAGTGATTGTATTGACAAAGTTATTACTGATTTCTGTATTACATGGTATGCATCTAAAGAAGATGTTATGTATGCTGCTATGCATTACAGAAATGGTGAAATTCCAAATGAGAGTGCGATAAAGGCAACAATTGATTTTACCAGTTACAAGAATGCACAGGAAAAGGCATTGCCAAAGTTTAAGTTTTATGCACAAATGATAGCGGAACTGAGAAAAACTTTAGAGGAAGAAATAAAGCCACTCATTTCACATTAATCTAATTGCATAGTGCTACCTCTGTTATTAAAAATGTTTATATCAGCGTAAGCATTTTTTTGAGAAATGGAGGTAGCTTATGCTAAATGAAATGGATAAATCATCGCTCTTCTGTAACTATTACAGACAATGGGTCGATGTGTATAAAAAAGGTGCAATTAGAGAAGCAACAATGGCAAAGTATATGATGACTTTGAAATGGGTGGAAAAACTTGTGCCGGATTTAAGATTATGTGATTTGACAAGAACCGCATACCAACAGCTGTTGAATGATTATGCCAAGGAGCATGAGAGACAGACTACTTTGGATTTTCATCATCAGTTGAAGGGGGCAATTCTTGATGCCGTAGATGAAGGATTGCTTCAAAGAGATCCAACTAGAAAAGCGATTATCAAAGGAAAAACACCTAAGGCTAAGAAGATTAAGTATCTGAATCAATTTGAATTGCATACATTAATCGCTAACCTTAATATACAGGAAGAACCAAATTGGGATTGGTTCATTCTTTTGGTTGCCAAGACAGGCATGAGGTTTTCAGAAGCCTTGGCGATTACTCCGAGTGATTTTGATTTTGCTAGGCAGACTCTTTCAATAAGTAAGACTTGGGATTATAAAGGTGAAGGTGGATTTTTACCTACAAAGAACAAGTCTTCGGTAAGAAAGATTCAAATTGACTGGCAGATTGTAGTTAAGTTTTCAGAACTTGTAAAAGGGATGCCTGAAGACAAACCGATTTTTGTTGGTGAGGATAAAATTTACAATTCTACCGTGAATGATGTTCTTACCAGACATTGTAAGGAATGTGGAATTTCTTCGATTTCAATTCATGGTTTACGTCATACACATGCATCGTTGCTTTTGTTTGCAGGTGTATCTATTGCAAGTGTTGCTCGTAGATTAGGACATGCAAGTATGACGACAACGCAGAAGACTTATTTGCATATCATTCAGGAATTAGAAAATAAAGATGTAGATTTAGTAATGAGAACTTTATCAGGTTTATAAAATTAGTATGATATGAAATGCTTACGCTGATTTTTTAATAAAAGAAAGAGGTTTAAAAGGAGGAATTCTATGCGAATTGTGTTTTCTAATATCGCATGGATGCGAGATTATACAGGGAATGAAGATGGAACGGATGTGAACTATATAAAGATGAGGAGTGTGTGGAAGAGTTTTGATTTTATATTGTGCAAAGCATCCAACAAATAATTTCACTACAACATATCAGAGTATGCGTGAGGTAACGGTATAAAGATTTCCGTATCATATGATTGACTAAAGTTAGCAAAAACTGTAAAAAAGGCGGTGTGGTTGCGTGATTAACAGAGATAAATTACAAGAGGTATTAAGAGAGTATAAAAAAATATTTAATACTCGTTGGAAGGACGAAAAATTCAAATGGGAAGCAGTAAAGTGGTTTCAGGAGCACTGGGACATCAATGCTGAAAATTTCAGTGAGATGTTTGCAAAAGCAACGGAGAAAACAGCAGGGTTACTAGCATCCATGAATAATTTCCCGAGAAAAATGATGATTCAGTATGCAGAGGATGATGCAGAGGCGGTAAGAGCCATGTTTATCCGGTTGTATGATGAAGGCAAAGAAGTCACAGACAGAGTGTTACAGTTCCAGTCTGATGCTCAGGATTTGTGTGAACGTCTGTCTCCGGGATATCAGCATTATCAGAGACCAATGGCAATTACGGTATATCTCTGGTTGAAATATCCGGATAAATATGATGTATTCAAATATTCTGTATGTAGGGGGACAAGCATATACCTTGAAAATGACTTTAAACCAACAAAAGGGCACACAGACGAGAATATCAAGGAAAATGCCAAGCTGGTGGATGCTATTCGAGAGGCAGTAAATGAAGATTCAGAACTGATTTCTATGTTTGAAGCAAGTCTTGATGATAGCTGTTATATGGATGACAGCCATAGAATACTTGCATTTGATGTTTCCTTCTATATTGCTACCATCCTTGCTGACAGTTCCAAAACAGAAAAGGTGGAATGGATTGGAACGGATTATGACCCCGGTATTACTACTAAGATGTGGGAAGAATTATTTGAAGATGAAGATGTCTTCAATGCACAGAGCTGGGAAATCCTATATCGAATGCTTGACTATGGTGGAATGGCAACCTGCAAGCAGTTATCGGTTAAATATGGTGAGAACATCAATTTTTATAACAATGGTGCAACTGCGTTGGCAAAACGGGTGGCAAATAAAGTGGGCTGTGATGTTTCCACAAGAGAAAAGGAAGGTACGAAAAGATATTGGACAATCCTGTTTACCGGAAGGGATGCGGAATCGGATGAGGAAGGTTCTTTTGTGTGGAAACTCAGAGATGAACTGGCAGCTGCTTTAGTTGATGTAGATTTTTCGGACACAGACCTGTACGCAAATCATTCAGAAGGAGATGTGAATTACTGGTGGCTTAACGCCAATCCGAAGATTTGGAGTTTTGCAAATATTGATGTAGGCGAAGAACAGACTTATACGATGTACAACGATAATGGAAATAAGCGTAGAATTTTCCAGAACTTCCTTGATGCGAAGGAAGGCGATCTTGTCATTGGTTATGAATCAAACCCTGTCAAACAGATTGTCGCTTTGTGTCGAATTATCAGAGAAAACGATGGAGAAAATCTGTACTTTGAAAAGGTAGAGGGTTTAACAAGCCCTATTGATTATGCAACACTAAAGGATGCTCCGGAACTGGAAAAGATGGAGTATTTCGTGAATCCCCAAGGCAGCCTGTTCAAACTGACAAAAGGGGAATATGATTTTATCATGGATATTATCCGGGAGGAAAATCAGGAGACACCAATCGGAAGTGAACAGCTTGAAACTTATGATAAGGACGATTTCCTTTCAGAAGTGTATATGACTTCCGAGAAGTATGATACATTGAAGGGACTTCTGTTAAACAAAAAGAATATCATATTGCAGGGTGCTCCGGGTGTTGGTAAAACCTTTGCAGCTACAAGACTTGCATACTCCATTATGGGTGTTAAGGATGATGCAAGAGTGGAATTTATTCAGTTCCATCAGAATTACTCCTATGAAGATTTTATTATGGGGTATAAACCAAGCGGAGAAGGATTTGAGCTTCAGAGTGGTATTTTCTATAAATTCTGTCAGAAGGCAGCGAATAATCCTGACTTGCCATATTTCTTCATTATCGACGAGATTAATCGTGGAAATATGAGTAAGATTTTCGGTGAGCTTTTAATGCTGATTGAAAAAGATTACAGGGGAAAGAAGCTGACACTTGCATATAACGGGCTTCCATTTTCAGTACCGAAAAATCTGTATATCATCGGTATGATGAATACTGCGGACAGAAGCCTTGCACTGATTGATTACGCACTTAGAAGAAGATTCAGTTTCTTTGCAATGGAGCCGGGATTTAGTTCGGATGGTTTCAGGGAATACATGAAATCTTTTGATAATGATACATTCAATATTCTGATAGAGAAAATCAAAGACCTGAATTTTGAGATAGCAAAAGACCCTGCACTGGGAGCCGGATTCTGTATCGGACACAGCTATTTCTGTGGTCAGGATGCATGCAGCGATGAATGGATGCAGTCGGTAGTAGAATATGATATTCTGCCGATGCTGGAGGAGTACTGGTTCGATGAGCCTGCAAAGCTGCAGAAATGGCAGAATATTTTAAGAGGAGTGTTTAACGACTGATGACGAATGACAAAGGGATTTTGATAAAAAATATATATTATATGCTGACCTATGCATTTCAGTCCCTGCGTCAGTCTAATTATGACATGGTGGCTGCGGAGGACTTTGAGAATATTCACGATATGTTTGCGGCCATCCTTGGCAAAGGTGTTGCAAGTCAGTTAAAGCAGGGACTGTATCGTGAGTACATCTTACAGCAAGAGGAATTATCCGTGCTTCGCGGCAAATTGAATATGCAGGGGACAATCAAAAATAAAATTCAGCATAAGCAAAAGTTGTCCTGTGAATATGATGAATTGTCAGAGAACAATTTGCTCAATCAGATATTAAAAACAACCATGCAGATTTTGGTCAGACAAAAGACTGTAAAGCCAGAACATAAGGTTGTGCTTAAGAAAAACCTTGTCTTTTTCGACAATATAGATGAGATAGCACCGGGACAAATTAAGTGGGATAAGATTCGGTATCAGAAGAATAATCAGAGTTACCGTATGCTCATGAATGTATGTTATCTGGTATTGTCCGGTTTACTATTGTCTACGGATAAAGGGGAAGTAAAGCTTGCGTCTTTTCTGGATGACGGAGCCATGCACAGCCTGTATGAAAAATTCATACTGGAATATTATCGGTATCATCATCCGGAATATAAAGCGAACCCTGATACGATCCCATGGGATATTGATGATGGAGTGATTGAGTTTCTCCCGACAATGGTTACGGACATTACTTTAAAGCATGGGGACAAGACTCTGATTATTGATGCAAAGTATTATACCCATACCATGCAGAGCCAGTTTGATGTGCAGAGTATTCATTCCGGTAATCTCTATCAGATATTTGCGTATGTGAAGAATCTGGATAAGGATAATACTGGAAATGTGGCAGGAATGCTTCTTTATGCTAAGACGCAGGAACAGATTACACCGAACAATAAATATTCCATGGGTGGCAATACCATCTGGGTAAAGACTTTGGATTTGAATCTGCCATTTACACAGATAGCGGAGCAGTTGGAAAAAATCGCAGGAGATTATTTTGGTAAGGATGAATGAATCACAAAAATGGATGGAAATTGTCAAAAGATTTTCAAATACAGGTGAGACCGGAGGGTGTCCAAACTGTGGATATGAAGAAAATCTAGAGGTAATTATAACAGAAGATGGTTTAG
>JBJEMB010000248.1:0-8050 GCA_051879455.1 Lachnospiraceae bacterium | reverse complement strand
ACAATCTGCTTAAACAGCACAATTGTATGTCAACTGCTATTTTCCTTCGTTTCAAGTCCGCGTTCCGCAAATTTCTAAATTAAATATCTTTTTTCACCTTTTTAACCATGATTTTCCATCTTTCACCGTTCGTACTCCTTTTTTTCTATTATAATGTAATCAATATTTCTGTGAAAAGAGGTTTTAACGTGATCATATATGATTCCTTCTGGAAAACTCTGAAATCCTCCGGAGAATCCACCTATACTCTCATCCATAAGCATAATATGTCCAGCGCTACAATCAACCGACTGCGGAAAAATCAGCCTGTAAGCACCACCACTCTCGATGATCTGTGCAGAATCCTCAACTGCGGCGTTGACGACATCCTTTCCTATACTCCCGGTGACGAAGCTTCTGATAAATAATCATACCGCTCCTGCGTATAAAAGCTGCATAAAAAAACCTCCAAGAATCAAAACAAGTCCAATGACAGATGTAATATAAATCGGTTCGTGCAGAAGAACTGCCGATAAAACCAAAGAAACAACCGGCGTCATATAAGCGGCATTGGCAAGGGAAACCGTCTTGCTCTGCTGCAATGCTTCCGCCCACATCAGAAAGCCCAGCGCATCAATACAGATTCCCAGCCACAGCAGTCCCGGAATCTGCCGCTTCACCGGTATGGTAAATCCCGCTCCTGCGCAGCAGAACAGCGCCAGCACCGCGCTGACACTGATATAAATGAACATATTAATGCGCTGATTTCCGCCCTTCTTTTTGTTCAGCACGTTAAAAAATGCATATAGAAGCGCTGCCAGAATACAGCATAGATATCCCGCCATCTGCTTTCCTGCCATAAATTCTCCTCCGGGCCGGAACATGACGGCCGCTGTACCCAGAAAAGATATAAACAGCGCCGCCAGTTTGGACAGCGAAAGAGGCTCCTTTAAAATTACGTTGGAAAGGCATACTGTAAAAACCGGCCAAAGATAATTCAGAATGCAGGCGGTCTGTGCAGGCAGAATAGCCAGCCCTTCATAATAAAAAGCGGAATACAGGAAATACCCCACCGTTCCGATTGCCGCCAGCTGCACAAAATCCATGAAGGAATATTCGCGGAAACAGCGCCACTGCCCGGATATCAGCAGAACAGCAAACAAAGTAACAGACGCTATGGCAGAACCATAGCCCAAAACCTCCATGTTTCCAAGATCTGACAGGAGCAATTTGCTGATCGGGGCCATTGTTCCCCAGCAGAAAATTGAAAACGCAGCCATACAATATACTCTTTTCAATAAAAACACCTCCATTTTTTTCATAATTATAAAAAAAAGCAGACAAACTTTCTGTAATCTATGCTACAATGCTTTAAAGAGGTAAGGAGTGATATGATATGGTACAGGCTTCCGAAGAAGTAATCCGATATTTTCAGCAGGCGGGCAGTATCCGCCATATTCCCAAAAAAGAGATCATTTACCTGCAGGGAGATCTGTCCTGCAACATCTATCTGATTTCCAAAGGCCGGGTCCGCATGTTTTTCACAGGGGATAACGGAAAAGAAGTGACCTATCAAATCATCGGCGAGCGTCAGATATTCGGAGAATCATCATTTTTAAGCCATGCCGCGCGTCCTGCTACAATATGTGCTGTTACAGACGTGACCATTATCTCTTGCCAGATCCAATGCCTTCTGTCATATCTGGACAAATCAAAAGAACTGAATCATACTCTTCTGACTCTTCTGACCGACAATTATCAGTTTCTGTGCGGCCAGGTCCGGCGGTTAAGCGTTTATAACCGCTTTCAGCGGATCGCCAGCTATCTTCTGGATCAGACTGCGCAGGAAAATACAGGCGTCGGCATTTCAGACGGTATCCTTCCCTATACCCATGAAGAACTGGGCGTATGCCTGAACCTGAACCGTGTGACTGTTACCAACGTTCTCCATGATTTTCAGGCAAAAGGGCTTGTAAAGCTTGGCCGCAAAAAAATACAGATTCTCGATCGTGAGGGATTAAAGCAGATCATAAAAGAAGCTTATTTTTAGTCAAAAGTCAATATCAACTATTTTTTTGACAATATTTCACCTTTTATCTGCCCATGAATTCCTGTATTATAAGCCCATCAGTTGTACAGCTGTTAAAATAAAAAGTCAAAAAAGGAGAAATTATTATGATGAAAAATTTAAATCAGTTTTGGTCAGAGAAAAAAGGAGAAATCTGTGCAGGATGTCTGGCTGTGATGTTTACTGTCGGAGCAATGACTTTGCCCTATATTAACTATTTCTTATTATAAGCAGCGGAGGATATTCGTTTATGTATCCCCAAAGCATCAATGACCATCTAAAACAATAATGAGCGCAGCAGGAAGAATTACTACCTGACGCGCTCATTTTTTATTGGAACTCATCTGCTAGATTTTAACCGCTGCTGTCACTCAGCTGCCACCCCAGTACTGTCATTCAGCTTATAACCTCTGCATTATAAATATCTTCCGCATCACCGTTCATAAGTCTGTCAGCCATTTCCAGCTTCAATTCAGCAAGATGTTTTTCTTCTTCCGGCGTCCGTCCTTCTTTCCTGGCCAGTTTGACAAATTCATCTCTCACAAAACCGGGTTTGATAGTCGCAACCACAGTTTTTCCTCTGTAGGACAGCCTGAAATAGTATCTTCCATGGGGGCTTTCTAATACATTTGCAGCTTCCGGAAGATCCTTATCAACATAATAATGATTCTCTGTCACGCACCTGGTTACCATCTCGAAGGCGTCTCTTCCGCCCGGTCCCGGAAAAGCAGTAACAAACTCGATCTCCCGCCGTTCCGGCAGCTTCCCGCCATCCAACAGCGGGAACAAACGCTCCATTACTTTAAATGCGTGCGCAACGCCTCCCGGATACCCGCTTCCGTGATATTTAAGCATATCTTCAAAGCTGTATGTATATTTTTTCCCCTTTTCCAGCACTGCAATTTCTCTCATCTTTTCTCTCATCTTTTTTCTTCTCTCTTTCTTACATTTTCTGCAACAGCACAGAATGCTTTGGCTGCCCGTTTTAATTTTGAATATCATCCAGGATCTCGGAGAGCATTTCATCTGTCAGAGCAAAATCATAAACCGTTTTATAAAATTCTTTTACATCTGATTTTATATCAACGTCCGCGAAAAGCTCCGGATACTGAATTTTTGCCGCCCATTCAATCATCAGCGGTGTTTCCACACCGGCAGGGTCCCATCGGTATGCACCGATCGGTACTTTATACACCTGCTTATTCTTCACAGCATTAAGCAGGCTCCAGTCTGTGCCCTCCAGTTTATTTTCCAGAAGATCAGAGGGCTGCAGCTGCGTGAAATTTCCTATGTAAATGATATCCGGATTCCAAAGAAGAATCTGCTCCATATTGACATCTGCTGTCTTTCCTCCCAGTCCGACCGCCGGATTGTTTCCTCCGCTCGTTACCATCCAGTGATCATATCTGGACACTGACACATTCAAATCATCATAAATATAAAGGATACTCGGATAATCATCCGGATCCACATCTGCCAGACGTTCTGTTGTTCGTGCCGTCATTTCTTCCATATAACGGATCAGCTCTTCTCCGCGTTCTTCCTGACCATAAAGAGAAGCAACAATTCTTATTGTTTTTTCCACATTCTCTGCAGAACCCTGATCAATGGCCGCAACCGTCAGGCCGGCCTCCTCCATTTTATCAATTTCCTCCTGCCTTGAAGTATAACAAAATACAACGTCCGGCTTCAGCTTCATAAGCTCTTCCACATTTACCACATCATCGCTGTCCACCCAGGAGGTATCTGCCTTTTCAAACTGAGGATACATATATCGCAGCATGCTTTCCTCATATGTTTCCCTTGTTCCCGGATTGCAGCCCACAAGATAATCATTCTCTCCCAAAACAGAAAAAAAGATATACGGAAACGGCCTTGCGACCGAAGCTACGCGGGTCGGTATTGAATCCAGCTCAATGGCCTTCCCTCTGACATCTGTAACAACAATTTTTTCCTTTGCTTCTTCGGCAGCAGGCCTCTCTTCCGCTGTATTCGCGCAGGCCGCCAGGGACATTATCACGCAGCCCATAATCAGGGTGCCGATCCATTTCTTCATAATATGATTCTCCTCTTCTCTCTCAGTTTATACACTCAGCGGAGAAACCTGAAAAAGGTCCCCCACCTCTTCTCTTAAAATATAAGGCCTCTGCCTTATCGCTTTTCCGGCCTGATACCGAAGCTCCAGCGGAAGCGCCGCAATATTCTCACGCAGCCTTTTCTGAATCTCTGCCAGATCCGCTTCGGAATATGGTTCACAGGTTTCAGAGGCCTCTGCCGCTTCATCAATCTGACTCCTGTCATTGAAAGCCCCCAAAACAGAGTGAATATACGGGATTGACAGCAAATACTGATAAGCTGCCTTCACCAGACTCTGATTCTCATTTAAGCGTACTGCACGGAATATCTCCGGATATCTCAAAATATCTCCGGTACCCAACGGCGTCATTGCAATATTTCCAATGCCGTGATCATAAGATGCCCGCAGACCATCCATCCTGTACTGCGCATTGATTACATTAAACCCGATTACATTCAGATCAAAGGGGAATTCATCTGCCACTTTAAGGAGATCTTCATTTTTCATATGTGTTGAAATTGCCACATATTTGATCAGTCCCTCCTCTTTTGCCTTTAATATTTCATCTACTGCTCCGTACTTTCTCGCCTGTGCCCACTCCTGATAGCTTTTTACGCCCCACAAACAGGTAAATGCGTCAATGGATGAAACCTGAAGTCTTTTCAGGGATGCTTCCAGATCTCTTCGAAATGCTGCGTGGTCTGCATAATGGGTCTTGGACATAATATAAAACGGCCGTTTTCCCTTTTTCATCTCCTTAACCGCTTCTCCAATTATCAATTCCGAACAGCCTTCTCCGTATGAGACTGACGTTTCAAAAAAGTTGATCCCCCTGCGGTACGCATAGACCAGATTCTCCGCATGTCTGCTGATATCTTCCGGATGGTCCAGGTGATGAGTTCCCATGGAAATCCTGGATACCTCCATTCCGCTTCTTCCAAGCTTTACATATTTCATCTTTATCTAACCTCCTGCCGGTTTTGTTTCTTATATTTTGCAGCAGTTCAGATACTTTACGATATTTTATAAGGAAAAATCGTCTGATATCTCTGCTCCCCTGCTGTAAAAGAAATCTTTTTTGCAAAAACTCCAAAAAAACGCTTCATATTCTCTTCTGTCAGAAGTTCTTTCGTGGGACCGCACAGCTTTTCCTGTCCATTTCCGAGAAATAACGTCTGATCTGATATATTCAGCGCGTGATCCGGAAAATGCGTATTAATCAGACACGCGGAATGCATTTCATGAACAGCCTTTTCGATCGCTGTCAGTACCCTCAGCTGATTCTTCATATCCAGATTGGATTCCGGCTCGTCCAATATCAGAAGCTTCGGATTGGATACCAGCGCTCTGGCAATCATCACCATCTGAAGCTCTCCGCCGGAAAGTTCATTGCAATACCGCCTTTCCAGCTTTTCATATCCGATCAATTTCAAAATATCTCTCGCCCTGTCGTAATGCTCCCTTTTGGGCGTACAGAAAAAACCGTACTCCGGATTCAGCCCCATGACGATCATATCCAGCACCTTGTAGGAAAAAATGCTTTTCTTCGCCTGAGGAACATAGCTGATCACCTTCCAGATCTCCTTCTCTTTCAGTGATTTAAAAGGTTTCCCTTCTATCATGATCTCTCCGCTGTCCCACGGAAGGAACCCCATAATGCACTTTAAAAGCGTTGTTTTTCCGACGCCGTTCGGCCCCAAAACTGTCATGATCTTTTCGTAATCCAGCGCAAAGGAAATTTCTGTAAAAATTGGAACATCTCCATAGGAAAATTTTCCATTTCTTACTTCCAGAATCATGTCTTGCCTCCTTTTACTTAATCTCCGGCAGTGCGTCTTAAAATCCATGCGAAGAAAGGCGCGCCTATGACAGCCGTCAGTATGGAAAGCGGAATTTCCACTGAAGTGGCCGTTCTCGCAATGGTATCGATCAAAAGCATATAGATTGAACCCAGCAGAGCGCTTGCCGGTATCGTTACCCGATGATCATTTCCCAAAAGCATCCTTGCTGTATGGGGAACGACCAGACCGATCCACCCGATGATCCCGCAAAAAGCTACCGTCACCGCAGTCATAACCGTTACAATCAGTATAACTGTGATCCGCAGCCTTTTTACATTAATGCCTAAGGAACGCGCTTCTTCCTCATCAAGAGACAGCAGATTTAATTTCCATCGCATCAAAAACATCAGAATAATACATGGAATTATAACCGCTGCCGCTATTGCCATCTCCCTTCGGCTGACCTTTGCTATACTCCCCATAAGCCACATGGTAATGGCGGGAAGCTTATCTTCCGGATCGGCAGCATATTTGACCAGCGAAACCAGAGCATCAAATAATGAACGGATAATCACGCCGGACAATACAAGATTGTACAGCTGTATCTTTTGTCTTACGTTTGAAATGCACAGAACCAGGCACACAGCTGTCAGGCCTGCAGCCAGCGCGGAAATCTGAATGACAAAGGTACCGGCACTCATCAGTATCGCAAGTGAAGCCCCGAATCCCGCACCGGAGGAAACCCCCATGATATCGGGACTGACCAGCGGATTTCCGAAAATCGCCTGATAGGTCGCCCCCGCGACAGCAAGGGACGCGCCTACGACAATTCCCATGCAAATCCTGGGAAGCCTGATATTCATAATGACATTTACCTCAAATTGATCCAGACCGCCTGCGTTTCCCCTCAGGGACGCTGATATGATCTTATAAACCTCAGAAGGTGCCACCGGATATCTTCCTACACAGAACAAAAACCCCGCAACTGCGATCAGAAGGAAAAACAGCAGCAAAATTACAGGATATTGCCGTGTATGGTCCAGCCTGCCATTGATCATAAAATATTCTCCTGACTCTTTACTTTTTTGTTAGTTTATGCTAACCTGGTAATAATGTTAGCACAAGCTAACACATGTGTAAAGCGCAATTATTTCAAAGGACTTATGAGGAATTATCAAATGAATATAGAGAAATGCAGAATTTTACTGAAGATATTTGAATACGGAAGTCTGTCAGAGGCTGCTGTCAAGCTGGGATACTCTCCTTCCGGAATCAGCCGGATGATGGCGTCTCTTGAAGATGAGATGGGCTTTTCACTATTTACCAGGACAACTTCCGCATATGATGGCATTAAACCTTCAAAAGAATGCCAGAAAATACTGCCGGAAATCAAAGAATTTGTTTCTTCCGGCGAAAAAATGCTCAGCAGTGCCGCAAACATCAGCGGACTGATCAGCGGTGAGCTTTCCGTGGGCACTCCTTTTCCTGCCTTTTTTGGGCCGCTTTACAGTCTTGTAACGCAATTCAAAAACAGATTTCCGAATACAAATGTTACTTTGCTCAATTCAATGAGTACAAAGCTCTGCAGAGCAGTCGAAAATAATGAAGTGGATTTCTGCATTGTATCATACAGAAAAGGAAATTTTGACTGGATCCCTCTCACCCACAGTCCCCTGGTAGTCCTTGCTGCTTACGATCATCCCTTTGCTGCTTATGATTTTATTACGACAGAACAGATCAGGCACGCGGATATTATTACACCGCCTCCCAAGAAAGAAACAGACTGCAGCAATTTTCTTATCCGCAGCGAAATTCCTGTCGACCAATGCTGCATATGCCCCAATACAAGCACCGCATACTATATGGCTGCCGCCGGTCTTGGGATTTTCATTGACTGTGAAATATTCGCAAGCCGTTTTTCTGACGCCGTTAAACTTATTCCGATAAAACCGCAGCAAACTGTGGAAATCGGCATTGCCGTTCCGAAAAGAAAAAATCTTTCACCTGCCGCACGAGAATTTATAAAATTGTCCAGGAAAGAATTTACTGCAATGATTTCGTCTGTCTAATGGAGTACTTTCATTGATTAAAATTTCTCCAAAAGTCAATATTGACTATAATTTTGACAATATTTTACCTTTAATA
>JBJEMB010000247.1:0-8089 GCA_051879455.1 Lachnospiraceae bacterium | reverse complement strand
CTTGCGGTGGGGTGAAAGCTGTTGGTGATGTAATCGAAGAGTGTAACATGAAGAATGTTAAACTCATATGTTTTGAAAAGTATCCGGAGATTCAGGAATCAATTATGAATGATACTGTAACTGCAACAATAGACAGTGAAATAGAGGAACAGGGAAAGAAGGCTGTGGAAACGCTTTTGGAGTATCTCATTTATAGCAGAAGACCCGTTAGAAAGCACATGTATTCAGAGATAAAAATTGTATTGAAAGAATGTTTATAAAAATATTTATATTAGTAGTTGGATATATACGAAATAAAGCACGCATATTTGCGTGCTTTATTTCTGCGGAAAAATAAAAAGGAAATTTTAATAATATCACAGAATATGAATGTTTTGACTAAAATTTGATGTTATAAATTGTGCAAAATGTAAAAGTGTAATAAAATATGAAAAAATACTTGCACGCAAATATAAAGCGTGCTAATATAAAGGCACAAACAAATAAGAAACAAACGCACGCATAAAACACGCATTGAGAATTAAAAAATGGAGGATGAAACATGAAGTATATTAATTTTGATGAATCAAGAAAATATGATCTGGTACTGCTTGGCAGAGTTGCGATTGATTTTAATCCAGCGTACAGCGAAGATGTAAAAGAAGAATTTAAGATGCTGAAAGATGTTCACTATTTCGAAAAGTTCGTAGGTGGTTCTCCGGCGAATATTGCAGTAGGTGTTACACATCATGGAATGAAAGCAGGATTTATCGGGAAGGTATCGGATGATCAGTTTGGGGAGTATGTAGTTGACTATTTTAATGAGCAGGGAATTGATACATCTTGCATTTCAAAATGTACCGGAGGAGAGAAGCTTGGCCTTACCTTTACAGAGATGCTTTCACCAAAGGAGAGCAGTATTCTGATGTATAGAAATTGTGCCGCAGACCTTCAGCTTCATGTGGATGATATTGATGAAGAATACATAAAAAGTACAAAGGCAATTCTGATTTCCGGTACAGCACTGGCAGAAAGCCCTTCAAGAGAAGCAGCAATCAAAGCAGTAATGTTGGCTAAGAGAAATGATACAAAGATTATTTTCGATATTGATTATAGAGAATACAACTGGAAAAACAGTGATGAGATTTCCATTTACTATTCAATTGTTGCAAAAGAAGCAGATATTATCATGGGATCCAGAGAAGAATTTGATCTGACAGAAAAGCTGATCCGTCCTGGAATGACAGATGAAGAAAGTGCAGCATACTGGCAGGGACATAACGCAAAAATCGTGGTAATCAAACATGGCATGAAAGGTTCTACCGCATACACCTGTGACGGACAGAAGTTCAGCATCAAACCATTCCCGGTAGATGCAAGAAAAGGATTCGGCGGCGGAGACGGATATGGTTCCGGTTTCCTTTATGGGCTGTATCAGGGATGGGAAATCATTGATTGCCTGGAATTTGGTTCTGCTGAAGCATCTATGATGGTAAAAAGTAACAACTGTTCTGATTCACTTCCATGTCCGGAGGAAGTACACGCATTTATTAAAGAAGAAAAAGAACAATTCGGAGAAATGATTGCAAGAGTTTAATTTGTGAGAGATATAGGAAAGGAAAAGGAGTTAATCATGGTAAAAACAATCAGAATGACAACAGCGCAGGCAATCGTAAAGTTTTTGGATAATCAGTATGTCAGCATGGATGGCGAAGAAACAAAATTTGTTGAAGGATTTTTTACAATCTTCGGACACGGTATTGCAGTAGGATTGGGTGAGGCACTTGATTCAAATCCTGGACAGCTTCGTGTCCTTCAGGGAAGAAATGAGCAGGGAATGTGTCATACAGCCATTGCATTTGCAAAGCAGAATAATCGAAGAAGAATTATTCCGTGTGCATCTTCTGTTGGACCTGGAGCAGCAAATATGGTAACGGCATGTGCTACAGCTACAGTAAACAATATTCCTCTTTTAGTATTTCCGGCAGATACGTTTGCATCCAGACAGCCGGATCCGGTTCTTCAGCAATTGGAGCAGAGCAGCAGCCTTGCAGTGACTACCAATGATGCATTCAGACCGGTATGCAAATACTGGGATCGAATCACACGACCGGAGATGGTAATGACAGCATTGATCAATGCGATGAGAGTTCTGACAGACCCGGCTGAGACAGGTGCATGCTGCATCGGACTTTGTCAGGATGTTGAAGGTGAGTCTTATGACTTCCCAGAATATTTCTTTAAGAAGAGAGTACACAAGATTACAAGACCGGTTGCCGTAGAGGAAGAACTTGAGGATGTTGCAGAAATTATTGCGGGTGCAAAGAAACCACTTGTAATCGTAGGTGGTGGTGTCCGCTATTCTGAAGCAGGAGAGACAGTAGAAAAATTCTGCGAGGAATTCCATATTCCGTTTGGTGAGTCTCAGGCTGGAAAGAGTGCATGTAAATCCAGTCATCCGTATTGCCTGGGTGGTATTGGAGTAACCGGAACTTATGCTTCCAATATCATTGCAAAAGATGCAGATGTGGTGATTTCTATCGGATCCAGAATGTCTGACTTTACAACAAGTTCAAAGAGATTATTTAAGAATGAAGATGTTCAGTTTGTGACAATTAACAATTGCAGATATCACGCATACAAGATGGATGCAGTGAAAGCAGTTGGAGATGCAAAGGTTATTGTAGAAGCGCTGGCTGAAAAATTAAGAGCAAGAGGATATGTTTCTTCTTATACAAATGAGATTCAGGAAGCGAAAGCAGTATGGGATAAAGAAATGGTAAGACTTGCAGGCATCGAATATACAGGAGATGATTTTGAGCCAATCATCAAAGCAAGAGATCCAAGAACGATTCCGGAATTTGTAAAATTGACTGATGGAAAGATTACGCAGACAGCTGCACTGGCTGCAATCCGCAGAGTTATTGATGAAGATGCAACAATCATTACAGCGGGCGGTTCTCTCCCAAGTTGTATGCAGCGTGTATGGACAACAGATAAGCGTGGCGGATATCATGCAGAATACGGATATTCCTGTATGGGTTACGAAGTAGCAGCAACACTTGGTGTCAAATTTGCAGAGCCGGATAATGAAGTATATTGTGTGGTTGGAGATTCCAGTTTCCAGATGCTTCACAGTGAGATTATGACAATTATGCAGGAACGCAAAAAAGTAAATATTCTTGTATTTGATAACTGTGGATTTGGATGCATCAATAACCTTGAGATGAATCATGGTATTGGAAGTATCGCAACAGAATTCCGTTATACAGATGGAAAGAAACCATGTGGAGATCTGATTCCTGTAGACTATGCAAAAATCGGTGAAGGATATGGATTGAAGACATATACATGTAAGACGATTGCAGAGCTCGAAGCTGCATTGGAGGATGCAAAGAGTCAGGAAATCGCATGTCTCTTTGACCTGAAGGTTATTCCAAAGACCATGACTGATGGATATGAATCCTGGTGGAATGTAGGTATTGCAACAACATCCGAAAAAGAATCTGTAAGAAAAGCATGCGAAGGAGTCATGGAAGGAAGAGCCGAGGCAAGAGATTACTAAGAATCAGTGAAAAGAGGAAAAGAAAGATGAGCAATTTATTTGGATATCCGAACTTCGATGAAAACGGAGAAATGATATTAACTACATACGAAAATGAATATAGTGCCATGATGATGGATGTCCGTGTATATAATGTGAAAGCCGGACAGATCAGAGAATTCGGACGCCAGGGAGAAGAAACAGCAATTCTTCTCCTGTCCGGAAAACTTGCCTTCCAGTGGGAAGGAAAAGAAGAAACTGTTAGCAGAAAAGATGTGTTTACAGAAGGTCCATGGGCACTTCATACTTGTACAGATGTGCCGGTTTCTGTCATTGCAAAGGAAGATACTGAAATTCTTGTACAGTGTACAAAAAATGAAAACAAGTTTGAGAGTCGTCTGTACGCACCGGAAGATGCGCCGTGGGGATATTCATGTGTTGGAAAATTTGGAAACGTAGCAAAGCGTCGTGTGAATACAATTTTTGATCATGATATCTGCCCGGAATCCAATATGGTACTGGGTGAAGTGTTAAATGACAGAGGTAACTGGTCTGGATATCTGCCGCACAGACATCCGCAGCCGGAAACATATTTCTTTAAATTTGACCGTCCGGAAGGATTTGGAGCAAGTTTTGTTGGAGATCAGGTGTTCAAAAGTGTAAATAACAGTTTTTCGGCAATCCCAGGAGGGGAATTGCACCCGCAGGCGGTAGCGCCAGGATTTCAGATGTACACTTGCTGGATGATCCGTCATCTGGATGGAAATCCATGGCTTCAGACGGATCGCTGCGAAGACGAGAGATATACCTGGATGCACGACGCACAATTTTAATAGATGTTTAGAATAAAAACTATTTATCGAAATAGAAAAGGAGAGAAGAATTATGGCAAGAGAATTTATTGTACCGGGACAGATTATTACAGGATCTGGAGCACTTGATATGGCAGAGGCTGTTTTAGGACAGCTTGGAAAAAAAGCAATGATCGTTACAGATAAAGTAATGATTCAGTTAGGAAATTGTGAAAAAGTAGAAAATGCTCTGAAAAATCAGGGTGTGGAATATACAATTTATTCTGAAATCGTAGGAGAGCCTACAGATGTAATGATTGAGAATGGATTAAAACAGTACAAAGAGGAAGGCTGCGATTTTCTCGTAGCGTTAGGCGGGGGAAGCCCGATTGATTCGATGAAAGCGATCGGATCACTTGTTGTAAACGGTGGAAACATTTCCGATTATATGGGAAAAATCATTGATGTTCCAATGCCACCAATGGTAGCTATTCCAACAACAGCAGGTACAGGTTCTGAAGCAACACAGTTTACAATTATTACTGATACAAAAAAAGACATTAAGATGCTGTTAAAAGGAAAAGTGTTAATGCCATCTCTGGCAATTATCGATCCACAGTTTACTATGACAGCACCACCGAAGATTACAGCTGCAACTGGTCTGGATGCTCTTTGCCATGCAGTAGAAGCGTATACTTCTAATAAAGCGCAGACCTTGTCTGATACATTTGCCATGTCAGCAGTAAAACGTATTTTTAAATTCCTTCCAATTGCCTTCCATGACGGAAAAAATGAGGAGGCAAGAGTACAGATGTCAGTTGCAGCATTAGAAGCAGGTATTGCATTTAACAATGCTTCAGTAACACTGATTCATGGTATGAGCCGTCCGATTGGTGCCTTGTTCCATGTTGCACATGGTTTATCTAATGCAATGCTTTTGAAAGAATGCTTAAGCTTTGCTCTGGAAGGAGCCTATGAGAGATTTGCAGAACTTGGAAGAGCTGTTGGTGTAGCATCCACTGCTGATTCTGATAAGGAAGCAAGTGAAAAATTCCTGGCTGCAGTTGTAGCTCTGACAGAAGAATTGGAAACTCCTACATTGGAAGAGTTTGGTATCGATAAAGAAGCATTCTTTAATGTAATTGAAAAAATGGCATATGATGCAATGGATAGCGGAAGTCCGCAGAATACAAGAAGAGCAATTACTCAGGCAGATGTAGAACAGATGTACAGAAACCTGTGGTAAGAGGCTGGAAAGAAGGAAAAATCATGGCTATATTTACAGGAGCAGGGGTGGCACTTGTCACCCCGTTTAAAGAAGATAAGAGTGTAGATTATGAAAAACTGGATGAATTGATCGAGTTTCATTGTAATCATCAGACAGATAGTATCGTTATCTGTGGTACTTCCGGCGAAGCATCAACGCTTACGGAAAAAGAGCATATGGATTGCGTGAAATTCACGATAGAGCGTACAAAGGGGCGAATTCCTGTTATTGCTGGGACAGGTTCTAACTGCACCAGAACAGCAATGGAATTATCCTCACTGGCAGCATCCTATGGAGCAGACGGTATACTGGTAGTTACACCTTATTATAATAAGGCAACACAGGAAGGCTTGATTGCTCATTATACTCAGATTGCAGAAGCTGCAAAGATTCCTATGATCCTCTATCATGTTCCGGGTAGAACAGGTGTCAAGATGGAGGCAGAGACGATAGCAAGGCTTGTGAACAATGTGGATAATATTGTCGGTATCAAAGAGGCATCCGGTGATATTTCTCACATTTCCAGATTGATGGCTATGACAGATGGAAAACTGGATCTGTATTCAGGGAATGATGACCAGATTGTACCGCTCATGTCCGTTGGAGGACTGGGAGTCATTTCTGTATTATCAAATGTGGCACCAAAAGAGACTCATGATATCTGTCAGCTGTATCTGGAAGGGAAGGTAAAAGAAAGCAGGCAGTTACAACTTCGTGCATTACCTCTGATTGAAGCTCTTTTCAGCGAAGTGAATCCGATTCCGGTTAAAAAGGCTGTAGAACTTATGGGACTTTGCGGAGGAACTGTAAGAGAGCCATTGACAGAACTTACGAAGGTTCATACAGAGAAACTTCGTTTTGAAATGAAGAAATTTGGTATTTTATAATATAGTTGCGATAGATAGTGGGAGAAGAATCAATGAAATTAACGAAAACGCAAAAAAGACAAAGAATCTTAATGATGATATTTGGAGCTTTTGCAATATTCTTTACCGGATATCCACATGTATGGTCCATTTATCAGCCATATGTGACAGAGCAGGCTGGATGGACACAGGGGCAGGCATCTCTTTGCTTCTACCTGGCACTTGCTTCATTTGTATTTGGAAATATCGTTGGCGGAAGAATTCAGGATAAGAAAAATCCGAGACTGGTAGTGTTTATTGGTGGAGCAATCTTTTCAGCAGGCATTATTCTATCGGCTTTTCTGATTATACCGTCGCCGATTCCGATTTATCTGACTTATGGAATTATGCAGGGCTTTGGTCAGGGAATGATTTATACAACGATTATTTCCACAGCACAAAAATGGTTTCCCGGACGTACCGGATTCGCATCCGGAATTGTGGTGACAGCAAACGGTCTTTGCGGATTTTTCCTCGCGCCGATAAGCAGAACACTGTTGGAAAAAATCGGTCCTTCCGGTACGTTATTGGTGATTGGAATTGCGATTGCTATTTCATGGGTCTTAAGCAGTATTTTCTTTTTTGTTCCTGAAGAGGAATGGAGAAGACGGATGGAACAGGAAATTGCGGAGAAAAACGGGAATCGTTCAGTTGCCTCCGGAAAACAGTACACATCCGGTGAGATGATGCATACAAAGAGTTTCTATTTTCTGCTGGCTACGATGTTGTTTGGACTGATTTCTTATTTTCTGGTATCTCCGGTGTCACAGACATATCAAATCGGTCTTGGAATTCCCGCAAATGTTGCGGTGAGTGCGGTTATGATTGGGTCAATTGCAAATGCGTCAACACGCCTGGCACTTCCTACAATGGCCGATAAGGTAGGAAGAGTAGTATGCATTAAAGTTGTGCTGGCAGTATCCATTGTTGCAATGACTGTGCTTGCCTTGACAAGTTCTTATTCAGTAACCGTAGCGATTATTGTGATGTATGGCTGCTATGGTGGCATCATGGGAAGCTTTCCGTCCTTTACAAGTTCAGTGTTTGGAATCAAACATTCCGGCGAAAATTACGGATATGTAATGTTCGGAATTGTCATAGCTACATTCGGAGCCCCTGCACTTACCGGGTTTATGACAGGAAAAGGTCTTCAGATGCGGACTGTGTTTGCAGTAGGTGCAGTATTTGCAGTGGCAGCATTGATCTGTTTACGGTTCCTTGAGATAGAACTGAAAAGAATGAATATGGAAGAAAAGGAGACAGGATATGGCATTAGTAACAATGAAGTCCCTGCTGGAGCAGGCGAGAAATAATCATAAAGGTGTAGGAGCCTTCAGTGTTGGCAATATGGAGATGGTAAAAGGTGCGATTCAGGCAGCAGAAGAGTTGAATACACCAATTATCCTGCAGATTGCTGAAGTACGTTTAAAACATTCCCCATTAGCGTTGATGGGACCGATGATGGTGCAGGCTGCCAGAGAGGCAAAGGTAGATGTTGCGGTTCATCTTGATCATGGTCTTACTATGGATGTAGTAAAACAGGCATTAGAGCTTGGGTTTACATCAGTTATGTTCGATAGTTCTACCTATCCGTTTGAAGAAA
>JBJEMB010000246.1:0-8132 GCA_051879455.1 Lachnospiraceae bacterium | reverse complement strand
CTTCCGGAAGTCTGCAGACATTTTCATCAAATTTCAATGATGCAGATTCAGAGGCTCTTAAGTGTTTTAATGCAGTAAAAATGTATCTGGAAGATTAGGCAAACGAGGATAAATAAGAATCATTTAAGAGTCCGACTTATCAAATTCTGTGTTTGAGAAATCGAAGTTTCCATTTGTGATTATGTTGAAGAAAATGACCTTGTATGGTATGATAATTAAGATTGGAAGAGTTAGAACGGAAAATTGGATATGACTTCCAAAAGATTGAGAAACATAGGACTATTATATCAAAGAGGGAAAACATATGGCAGTATCATACAACGGACTTTGGAAGCTGTTGATTGACAAAAATATGAAAAAAATTGATTTGATGAACCGTGTAGAGATCAGCAGCAGTACAGTTGCAAAGATGACAAATGGGGAATTTGTTTCGTTAAAGGTTCTGGAAAAGATCTGTGCGGAGCTGGACTGTGATTTTGGAGACATTGTCCATTATGAAAAAGAAGAAAAGGATGGTGGGCAGTAGTGGAATACAGTGCAGGGCTTACATCAAAATTATTCTGGCTTCAGGAATCCAGAAAGACAGCAGGATATATTCTGAAAGGATTCAGTAAATCAGATATCCGGAAGATTGCCTGGGAGGAGAACATCTATCAGGTGAAAGCAGAATATCGTGCATATGAAGTTCTGAATGGAACATACCGGAGAGTATCCGCCTTACCGGAAGCAGTGCTGCAGGCATTTATCACTTGTGATGTGGAAACTGCTAAGATCCTGAATTTGATAGCAATCCTAATGGACAGCAGACTATTCTTTGAATTCCTTCATGAGGTTTATGCTGAAAAGATTCGATTGGGAGAAAAAGAAATTAATGATCGTGATCTGAATGTATTCTTTGCTGATAAAGCCATGCAGAGCGATGTGGTGGCAGGATGGACGGATACAGCAGTACGGAAGTTGAAACAGTGTTTCACCAGAATGATGTTTGAGGCTGGATTGTTGGAAAGCAGTGCGAAACCAAGAACCATCAAGCCGATTCATATTGACTATCGGACAGAAGAGTTACTGACTGCAAATGGACTTGGAGAATACTTAAAGGCAGTGAAGGGAGTCTAGGAATGGCGAGGTTAAGTTTAGAGGAAAGATTGAACCGGATTGAGGATAAAATTTCAGAAAAATCTTTTCGGGAGAATAAAGGTCTTGGGAATGAGGTTGGGTATTATGTGTTTGACTATGATCCAAGAGCAGAGCTGGAAGTGCGGAATCATATCACATACTTAAAAGACCGGATCAACAATGGAAATAAAGACTTTAAGATTATTGAATTTGACTTGTTCCATACCATGATCCAGGTGTTGGAAGAGGAAGGATACCTGGAAGCCTTTTTTGATTTGGAAAAAGAAAATGGATTTTTTGATATGGCGGATAGCTTGGTAGAAACACTGGGCTTAGATGAGACCAATGAACTGAACTTGATTATCACAAAGATTTTGCAGGAAGATCTGACTGACAGCGTGGTATTCCTTACAGGTGTTGGCAAATGCCATCCGATCATTGCCAGCCATAATATTTTGAACAACTTACACCAGGTACTGGATAGTGTGCCGGTGGTGATGTTTTATCCAGGTGAATACAGTGGACAGGATTTAAAATTATTTGGAACGATGGATTCCAGAAACTATTACCGGGCGTTCCGGCTCGTGTAGATACGGAGGAAGAAAAAGAATGCAGATTAAAGACATGTTTGAGAAAAAGATTGACCGAGACATTAAAGGTGTTATCAAAGTCGGCCAGTCTGATGAAGAAAATGTATATCAGGAACTGGATGAATATGTTGTGACCAAAGAGTTGTTGAAACATTTCCGGGATTTCTTTGATAACTATGAAAAAGGAATCAACGGCTATACCGATAAAATGGGGGTTTGGATCTCTGGTTTCTTTGGAAGTGGTAAATCGCACTTCTTAAAGATCCTTTCTTACCTGTTGAAAAACAGTGTCGTAGAGGGAAAGAGAGCCATTGAGTACTTTACAGATGGCAAAAAAATTGAAGATCCTATGCTCATTGCCAAGATGACTAATTCCGGTACTATTTCTTCTGATGTCATGCTCTTTAATATTGATTCCAAAGGTTCTGCAAAAGTGGGATCCGGCAAAGAGGCAATTGTGGAAGTATTTATGAAGGTGTTCAATGAGATGCAGGGATACTGCGGTTCTATTCCGTATCTTGCAGAATTTGAACGTCAATTAGATAACGAGGGCAGATTTGAAGAGTTCAAAGAGAAATTTGAAGAGATTGCCGGTGCACAGTGGGAGAAAAAGAGACAGGCATTTGCTGTTATCCAGGATAAAATTGTAAAAACCATCGTAGCTATGGACTTCATGAGTGAAGAAGCAGCCCGTAACTGGTGCAAAAACGCCAAGGGAAGCTATGACCTCAGTATAGAGAAATTTGTTTCGCTGGTAAAAGAATACTGTGAGAAAAAAGGACCGAATCATCATGTGATTTTCCTGGTAGATGAGATTGGACAGTACATCGCAGATGATACCCAGTTGATGCTGAATCTGCAGACCATCGTGGAAGATCTGGGAACTGCCTGCAGGGGAAAAGCATGGGTGATCGTTACCAGTCAGGAAGATATTGACTCTATAACTAAGACCAAAGGGAATGACTTCTCTAAGATTCAGGGGCGTTTCGATACCAGATTATCTTTGTCGGCATCCAACGTAGATGAGGTTATCCGGAAGCGTATTCTGGAAAAGAATGAGATTGCAGAAGAGTCATTAAAACTGTTGTATGAACAGAAGGAGTCGATTATCAAGAATTTGATTACCTTTACTGCTGATACTGCAGATAAGAAGTTATATACAGACAAGACGGATTTTGCAGATTGCTATCCGTTTATTCCGTATCAGTTCAATCTTCTTGGTCAGGTGCTGACAGCAGTTCGTACCCATGGTGCCAGCGGAAAGCATTTATCGGATCAGTCACGTTCTATGCTGGCATTGTTCCAGGAGTCTGCCATTCGCCTGAAAGAGAGTGAGACAGGTGTACTGGTACCGTTCAGTTATTTCTATGATCCGCTGCACAAGTTTATTGATCATCAGCACAGCCAGGTCATTACGGATGCAGAGGATAACAGCAGACTGGATGAATTCGATGTGGAATTGCTGAAAGTACTCTTTATGATTAAATACGTCAAAGAGATCAAAGCAAACGTAGATAACCTGACTACACTGATGATCTCCAATATTGACGATGACCGTATTGAAATACGTGGAAAGATTGAAGAATCGTTAAAAAAACTGATCCGTGAAACACTGGTGCAGAAAAATGGGGAAATCTATATCTTTCTGACCAATGAAGAACAGGAAATCAACAATGCGATTAATAACGAATCTGTAGAAATGGGAGAGATCATCGGGGAAGCATCTACCGTTATTTTTGAGGAAATTTTTACAGACAAGAAATACCGCTACAGCAGCCGTTATTTATTCCCATTTAACCAGAAGGTAGATGATCGATACTTCAAGGGAAATCAGTCTAATGATATCGGTGTGTCTATTATTACACCATATGGCGGGGATTATCCGGATTCTGCACTTCGTATGCTTTCCGCACAGGAACATACCGTAATCGTGAAATTGCCTAACGACAGTACTTTCCTGGATGAAATCACAGAATCCATTAAGATATATAAGTTTTTAAATAAAAATGCTGCAGGGGCAAGAGGCAGCTTTGACAGTATCCGCAGGGCAAAAGAGGACGAACGTATTGAGAAGAAGGACCGTATCCGTATTTTTATTGAGGATGCTTTAAAACATGCGGAGATATATGTGAATGGTGATAAAGCAAATATTGCAGCAAAAGAACCGGCAAGCCGTATCAATGAAGCATTAGGCAAGCTGGTGGCAATGCAGTATAACAAGCTGACCTATATGGAAACGGCACCGGAGCTTTCTGACATTGCGGCAGTATTCAACGGCAATGATGGACAGCTTTCTTTCCTTGGAACCAGTGATACGACTCCAAATAAACTGGCACTGGAAGAAGTGATTCAGGTCATCAGTTTAAATAATACAAGACGTATGAAAACGTCACTGAAATCTCTGCTGGATAAATTTGGGGCCGCTCCTTACGGCTTTGATCCCAAAGATGTACAGTGGCTGGTTGCTATGCTCTTTAAGATGGGACGTGTATCTTTGACTTACAATAGCCAGAATTTATCTATGTTGTCCAACACAAAGGATGAGCTGGTTCGTTATTTGACGAAACGTGAATTTGTAGAAAAACTGCTTATTGATATCCGGGAGAGAGCAACAGATGGACAGATTCGTTCCGTAAAAGAAGTATTGAAGGATTATTTTGGATTCTCTCTGGCCAGTGACGATGACGATACCATCATGAGAAGTTTTAAGAATAAGGCACAGGATAAGCTGGAAACATTCGGTGAGATTATGATTGAATACCGTGTGAATCCAAAATTGCCATGCAAATCTTTGATGGAACAGGCAAAGAAGAATCTGGAAGAACTTCTGGCAATTAAAGAACCGGTAGAATTTTTTAGGACAGTCGATAAAAAACGGGATGATCTGCTGGATGACGCAGATGATACTGCACCTGTATTTGATTTCTTCAAGGGTGGACAGAAAAAGATCTTTGAAAAAGCACTGGAACAAATCCAGATGTTTGAAAACAGTAAGACTTATGTACGGGAGCAGGAAATCATTGATAACGTAGCTCAGATGGAAGCAATCGTTACAGCCAAGAACCCATTTGGACAGATTCAGAAGCTGCCGGATATGTCCGTGAAATTTGTACAGCAGTACGGAGCTTTACTGGAAAAAGAAGCAGAAGAGATGCGTCCAATCGTGGATGATGATCAGCAGAAAGTATTAAATACACTGGATCAGAAAGAATTTGCACCGGCATTTCGTGATAAATTCCTGCGTGCCTTTGCAGAACTGAAACAAAAACTGGATACATCCCATGAGATAGCAGCCGTTAAAAATATAAGACTGGAAAGTGATACTTTAAAACTCCGTTGCATGGATGAAATAACAGAATATGAAGAAACGCATCGTCCAAAACCAGATCCTAAGCCACCAGTGACCCCGCCAACAGGTGGAGGCAATGTACAACCAGTGAAGCCGGTAACACCGCCGGTTCAGCCAAAACCAAAGAAACGTAAGAATGTATCCATCAGCAATGTGGCAGGCGCAAGAACCTATTCTATTGAAAATGAGCAGGATATTGATAAATTCTTAGCGGAGATGAAGCAGAAATTATTAAAAGAGCTGGACGAGAATACCATAATTACATTGAGCTAATCATTCCAGTGGGAGGAAATAGTACATGAACAAGAATGCGATAAAGAAATTTGCCATAGAAGCAAGAAAAAAACTGATTGATTCTGTTACAGACAAAGCTGGTATGCTTGGTATTACAGAAAAATTATGCAGCGAGCCGATTACAAAAGGCGTAGATTTTGAGGTATATCAAACTGTTGCCGGAACAGAGGTGACGCTGAATAAAAGGCAGTGTGAGCAGAGAAGACGATTGGTATCACAGATTAATTCCCGTGGATTTGAAACAGTGGTTGAAGAAGTGGCTTACACTTGGTTCAACAGAATCTGTGCCATCCGCTTTATGGAAGTGAACGATTATCTTCCAAACAGAGTTCGTGTACTTTCTTCCGAAAAAGAAGGTAAGATGGAGCCAGATTTGGTTACTCAGGCACCTGATGTAGACTTAGATCTGACTGCACAGGATAAAGAAGAAATTATTAACTGGAAACTGAGCGGAGCATCAGAAGATACGGATAAACTGTATTGTAAGTTATTCCTGAAACAGTGTCATCAGTTGCATGACATTCTGCCAGGATTATTTGAGGCAGACTCTGATTATATGGAGCTGCTGTTTGGTATTTCTTATACGAATAAAGATGATGTAATCTATATGCTGGTGAATCCGGATACTGGCATCCCAGAGAATGATTTCAATGTTTCAGCAGTAGATGAAGAAGGCAATCCAACAGGACAGGTGGAGATTATTGGTTGGCTGTACCAGTATTACAATACCGAATTAAAAGATGATACTTTTGCAAAGTTGAAAAAGAATATCAAGATTACAAAAGAGAGAATTCCGGCAGCTACCCAGCTCTTTACTCCAGACTGGATTGTACGCTATATGGTAGAAAACTCTGTGGGAAGAATCTGGATTGAACATTTACGGGCTCTGGATCCGACTATAGATGAAAAGAAAACTGCAGAGAGATTTGGATGGAAATATTATCTTCCGGAAGCAGAACAGGAAGAGTCTGTGAATGTGAAATTGGCAGAGATCCGTAGCAACTACAAAGATCTGAAACCAACGGATATTACCTGCATTGACCCGTGTATGGGAAGTGGTCATATTCTGATTGCTATGTTTGATGTGCTGATGGATATCTATGAAAGTGCTGGATATGACAAGAGAGAAGCTGCATTTGAGATTGTAGAGCATAATATTCATGGATTGGATATCGACCGGAGAGCATATCAGCTGGCATACTTTGCTGTTATGATGAAAGGACGTGGTTATAACAGACGATTCCTGCGTGGAAGAGATGGCAAACCAGAACCGAAAGTATATGCGATTGCGGAAAGTAATGAGATTAACCGGAATCATCTGAAATTCTTTGGCACACATTTAAGTGAGATGGAACGAAATCTGGCTGTGATGCAGGTGGAAGGATTACTGGATACTTTCGTGGATGCCAGAGAATATGGTTCTATTCTGAATGTAGATGCCTGTGACTGGGACGTACTGGAAAGATTCGTGGAAGATTTTGGAACAGACGGACAGATTTCTTTTGAGAGTGTGGGAAGTGAAGAAACGCAGGAAAGCTTACGCAAACTGGTAAGAGTGGCAAAAAATCTGGGTCAGAAATATGATGCGGTAGTGACAAATCCACCGTATATGGGTGCTTCTGGAATGGGAGCAAAGCTGTCTAAATATGTGAAAGATAATTATTCGGATAGTAAGAGTGATCTGTTTGCGGTATTTATTGAAAAATGTGGTCAGATGGCAAAGAAAAATGCTTATCAGGCAATGATCACACAGCATGCATGGATGTTTCTTTCAAGTTTTGAAAAATTGAGAAATAAATTGCAGATGATGGATATTGTCAACATGGCACATCTGGGACCGAGAGCTTTTGAAGAAATTGGTGGGGAAGTTGTACAGACGACCAGTTTTGTGCTTAGAAAAAGCCATGTTGAGAAGTTCAAAGGAACATATTGCAGACTGATAGAACCTACTACACAGCAAGGAAAGGAAAAAATGTTCCTGGATACAGAAAATAGATACTGTGCTGAACAGGATAATTTTTCTAAAATTCCGGGAAGTCCAGTGGCATATTGGGTTAGTTCTTCTATTATCAATTTATTTACTAATAGCAATAAATTAGGGGAATTGTATGATGCTAGAAGTGGTTTACAAACAAATGATAATTCAAGATTTCTAAGATATTGGTATGAAATTGACATCAATAAATCGAGCATTTTTCAGGTTGCTTTTGGAAAAAAATGGTTTCCTCATTTAAAAGGAGGACCTTATAGAAGGTGGTACGGAAATCTTGAATATGTTGTCAACTGGGAAAACAATGGATTTGAAATATTAGAATTAGCAACGAAGTTATATGGAAGTCCAACTAGAACAGCTAAGAGCATAGATAAATATTTTTTACCTGGTTTTACTTGGTCGGATGTTTCAACGGGACTATTCAGTGTTAGAGCAACAGAAGAAGGATATATTTTTGATACGACAGCACCAACGATTTCAAATAAAAATAATCATATTTTGCCAGATGAACTGCTGGGATTTTTGAATAGTAAAGTAGCACAAGTATTATTATCTCTTTTAGCACCAACAATTCATTATAATTGTGGCGCAATTGCATTATTACCTATAATAGAAATTAAAAATGAGAAAATCAGAGAAATGGTTAAAAAAAGCGTGGCATTAGCAAAAAGAGACTGGGATAATTATGAAATATCTTGGAATTTCACACAACACCCATTGCTTTCTATTATTCCAAGACACAGGATGCTTTTTGATGATATTACAAAGATTGATCTTGCAGAATGTTATA
>JBJEMB010000245.1:3388-8175 GCA_051879455.1 Lachnospiraceae bacterium | reverse complement strand
TGGATGGGTTATCAAAGCTGGAGTACAGAGGGTATGATTCGGCAGGTATTGCTGTTTATGATGGCAAAGAGATAGGAATGGCAAAGTCAAAAGGCCGATTAAAAGTGTTGAGTGAGATTACTCATGATGGGGAGACTTTACCGGGAACTTTAGGGATTGGGCATACCAGGTGGGCGACACATGGCTCGCCATCAGATACCAATGCTCATCCACATTTTAATGAAGATCGAAGCATTGTTGTTGTACACAATGGAATTATAGAAAATTACCTGAAATTGAAAAAAAAGCTGGAAAAGAAGGGATATCAGTTTGTGTCTGAGACAGACACAGAGATTATCGCTCATCTTCTTGATTATTATTATGATGGGAATCCGCTCCGAGCTGTGACAAAGATCATGCATCGTATGGAAGGGTCTTATGCTCTGGGGATTATTTTTAAGGATCACCCGGATGAACTGTATGCTGTCAGAAAAGACAGTCCGTTAATTGTAGGTCACACAGATGGAGGAAATATTATTGCTTCTGATGTTCCTGCAGTTCTCCGTTATACGAGAGATGTTTATTTCATTGAAAATGAAGAAATTGTCCGTCTGACCAGAGAATCAATGGAGTTTTTCACAGTAGACGAAGAACCAATTGAAAAGAAATCTGTCAGGATCGAGTGGGATGTAAATGCAGCTGAGAAGGGTGGCTATGAACATTTCATGCTGAAAGAGATGAACGAGCAGCCAAAAGCGATTACAGATACATTTTCGCCAAGGATTAAGGATGGTCAGATCGTAATCGATGAATTAAACATGTCAGAAGAAGAGATTAAAAAAATTGATAAGATAATGATTGTTGCATGTGGTTCTGCTTATCATACTGGTGTTACAAGTAAATATGTATTTGAAGGGCTTGCAAGAATTCCTGTGGAAGTGGATCTGGCATCGGAATTCAGATACCGTAATCCAATTTTAAATGAGCATACACTTGTTGTTGTAATCAGTCAGTCCGGTGAGACAGCAGATACGCTTGCAGCACTGCGTGAATCCAAAAAGCAGGGGGCAAAAGTACTGGGCATTGTGAATGTTGTGGGAAGTTCCATTGCAAGAGAAGCAGATAATGTTATGTATACATGGGCAGGGCCAGAGATTGCGGTTGCTACAACAAAAGCGTATTCGGCACAGCTTATCGCACTTTATCTCCTTGCAATGAAATTTGCTTATACCCGTGGTGAAATAGATGGAGAGCAGCTGGAAGAATTACTGGAGGATCTTAAGTCCCTGCCATCTCAGGTGGAAATGCTTTTGAATAATAAAGAAAAGATTCAGCGTTTCGCTAACCGCTATCTTGCAGCGAAGGATGTGTTTTTCATTGGAAGGGGAATTGACTATGCAATTTCCCTGGAAGGATCCTTAAAACTTAAAGAGATTTCTTATATTCATTCGGAAGCATATGCGGCTGGAGAATTGAAACATGGTACGATTTCTCTGATTGAAGAGGGTACGCTGGTCGCGGCTGTTTTGACACAGAAAGATCTTTATAAGAAAATGATCAGTAACATGGTTGAAGTAAGAACGAGAGGGGCTTTCGTACTTGCTGTTACAAATGAGGGAAATACAGAAGTTGAAAAAGCGGCCGATTATGTGGTCTATATTCCGGAAACAAATAAATATTTTGCCAATTCTCTTGCAATTATTCCATTGCAGCTGTTTGGATATTATATTGCGGTGGGAAGAGGATGTGATGTTGATAAACCTAGAAATCTTGCAAAATCTGTCACAGTGGAATAGAAGTGTTGCACTTTCCGTCGGATTATAGTAATATAGGATAGTATCGGGTAAGACTGATGATTATAAACATGTGAAAATGCATACCATTTTGGTGTGCATTTTGCAAAATAAAAGAGAGGCTTACTATGGCGAAAAAAAGTGAACTGGCAGCAATCAGAGCTGCAAAGGCCAGAAAAAAGCGAAGAAACAGAAAGAAAAAACGAGCAATTATCCTTACTCTGGAAGTTATCATCCTGATGTTTTTGATGGGAACGGCTTTTGTAATGGCAAAATATGATAAGTTCCAGAGAGTAAGTATTGATTCGAATGATATTGAAATCAATGATGGAGTTAAGCAGGAGGGATACACTACGGTTGCTCTGTTTGGAGGCGATTCCAGAGAAGGACAGCTGGAGGAAGGGACGCATGCGGATACGATTATCATCGTTGCGATTGATAATGAGAGTAAAGAGATAAGGATGGCGTCTGTTTACAGAGATACGCTTTTAAGGCAGGAAGACAATACATATAAAAAAGCAAATAATGCTTATTTTGCAGGAGGACCTGCAGAAGCGATTAATATGTTAAATAGAAATCTGGACCTTGATATTGAAGATTATGTCACTGTTGATTTTAAGGCAATGTCAGATGTTGTGGATCTGATGGGTGGCATTGAGATTAATGTGACGGATGCGGAAGCCGAAATGATGAATAAGTATGTGGGTGAGACTGCGAAAGTGGCAAAGAAAAAGGCCAACAAGTTGTCAAAAGGCGGGACATATACACTGGATGGTCCGCAGGCTGTGACATATTCCAGGCTTAGAAAGCTGGAAGGTGGAGATTATAAACGAACCGAGCGGCAGAGAGTAGTGATTAAGCGATTGTTCGAAAAGATTAAGACAACAGATTTGTCTACAATTAATGATATTATAGATACAGTATTCCCTCAGATTTCTACCAGTTTTACTTTGAAAGAGATGATTACACTTGCATCTGGAGTTACGAAGTATAAACTTGCGGATAATGAAGGATTCCCATTTGAGAAAACAGATGGAATTACCTATCCTGGCGCGGGTGATGTTGTAGTTGCTCAGGGACTTGTAGAAAATGTACAGGAATTACATGAGTTTTTATATCCGAAGGAAAAAGCATGGGAAATATCAGATGAAGTTCAGTCAATTTCAAATGATATTTCATACTTAACGGGAGTGGTAAGACCAGCTGAATTGGATGAGAATCAGACAGATGAGTCTGAGAAAGAAACGGAAGGTCCTGTCATTACAAGTACAACGGATGACAGTAGAATGGGGGAAGAGTCAGACGGAGAAATTTCTGATTCTACTCAGTAGAAAGTATTTTGTCAAATGTAAATAGATATGATAGAATAATAAAAAGATTGTTTGAATTACAGTGGAAAGAGGATAAGAACATGAAAATAATGAAAAAAATCAGTGCTGTATTGTTGACATTGTGTCTGGTGGTGCCATGTATTTCTATGGTTGTTAGTGCAGCGGATGGAAAAATATCTTTCTCTGATCCTCAGACGAAGGTTGGAGATATTGTAGAAGTAAAATGTGCGGTTCGTTCAACCGGCAGTTCGCTTGGAAATGTGGAAGTTAATCTTGCTTATGATAGTGAAGCACTCAGCTTTGAATCTGGTGATGGTGTGGAAAAAAACGAGGATGGTGCATTGACATGTACTGCCAGCGGAGGTTCATCTGAGCAGATATTCATGATGAAATTTCAGGCTCTAAAAGAGGGAAGCACGCAGATTACAATTTCGGATTCTACAATTACATCGAATTCAGGAACAGAGTTGTCATTAGACTATGGTAATTCAACGGTGACAATTGCGGCGGGCGATCCATCCAAGATTAAAAAAGCTGACGATAATGAAACAGGGACGTCTGCAAGTGATGTTCAGGTTGAGGTAAATGGCGAGACATATACACTTACAGATAATTTTTCAGATGGAGATATTCCAAACGGATATCAAAGAACTCAGGTTGAACTTGAAGGACAGCAGCGTCAGATGGTTGAGAATGCGAACAGTGGAATTACACTGGCATATCTGATTGGCGGGAATGTTGGTGATTTCTTTATATATAATACGGATGATGCAACATTTTCACCATATGAGGAATTGACTATTTCTGATACAACTTCGATTGTTCTGATGAGCGATACTTCACTGGTGGATCTTCCGGACACTTATAAAGAGGCAGAATATACGATTAATGAAAAGACATTTCCGGTATGGCAGGATAGCGCAGATGAGGAGTGTTATGTCCTTTTTGCAATGAATAGCAATAACGGTGAAAGCGGATATTATAAATATGATACAGTAGAAAATACTTATCAGAGATTTACACCGGAAACATCTGAAGATGAGGAGAAAGAAACCGGCGGTCTTCTTGGAAAAGTTCAGAAGTTTATAGAAGATAATATTCAGAAAATCGTTCTTTTTGGAGGATTAGGTGCAATACTTATCTTGCTCATTATCATTATACTGGCTGTAAAACTTCACAATCGTAATGTAGAACTTGATGAGCTTTATGATGAGTATGGCATCGATGAAGAAGAGGAAGTTCCGGGAAAAGTGAAAGAGAAAAAAGCATCAAAATTAGGCTTCGGCAAGAAAAAAGGTGAAGAGAATCTTGACGAGGATGATTTTGACGATGAATTTGCAACAGAAAACATGGAATTTACGGAAGACATGGGATTTATCGGAGAAGATGACTTTCCGACAGAAGATATGGGCTATATTGGAGAGGATGATTTCCCAACAGAAGATATGGGTTATGTTGGAGAAGATGACTTTCCAACAGAAGATATAGGATTTATCGGAGAAGATGGTTTTCCAACAGAAGATATGGGTTATATTGGAGAAGATGACTTTCCGACAGAAGATATGGGTTATGTTGGAGAAGATGATTTTGCAACGGCTCAGCTTGATTATGATGAAGGGGATCTTCTTGATGATGTAGATACAGATGAATTTGTTGTCTACGGTGGAGAAAGCCGTACAGAAGA
>JBJEMB010000245.1:0-3288 GCA_051879455.1 Lachnospiraceae bacterium | reverse complement strand
ATTTTAGATGAAATCCGTTTTGCAATTCATGCGAGACTGTATTATGATAGAGAAGATGGTATGACTGAGACAGCAGACCTTCTTTTTCCGGAACATTACGAAGAGGCTGTTGAGAATACCCCCGCAAGAATTCTATACACGAGTCATCATGGTGCAGGTGGATATTACAGGCAGTGTTTCTATGATAGAAAACTGGATTATAAAAAATATGATGAAACTTTTTCAAGAGCAATTGCTGAAGAATCAGAGGATACAGTTATAAACCTTGCGATGGGAAGACTTCTCTATCCATTTCAGCTTTCTGAACAGGCAAAGGATATGTATGGAAGTTATGTGAAAGAACATTTTCAGAAGGCTGCATCAATTTATATTGAGAAAGAAAATCTGGATACTCTTGTGTATTTCAAAAATCATGGATATTGGACAGAAGAGTTCTTAGAAGCAGGCATTGATTGTGCTGTGAGGCTTGGTAAGACAGAGATATTGAGTGTACTTATGGATGAAAAGTACAATTCTTTTCCCGAGAAGAAAAAAACTTTTGAATTATAGAGGAGCAAGGTTCGATGGTGGAAGAGAAGTATAACTTGACAATAAAAGAAAAAATGGATGTAATAGGGAGAAAGATTCTTGTCAATGCAAGAAATGAGCTGTATCTTAAAATGCGTTTTATGGATGTTGCACTCAGTAGCTACTATTTTGTCATGGATGAAGAGGTGCACACTATGGGTACGGATGGATTGGCAATCTATTATAATCCGCAGTATTTGGGAGGTCTGTTTCGGGAAGATTCGGTACAGGTAAATCGTTTATACTTACATTTAGTTCTTCACGGGATTTTCCGTCATATGATTCGAAGGAGAGGGAGAGAAGAAAGATATTATAATCTTGCCTGTGATATTGCAACGGAGTCAATGATTGATGAAATGAGTCATTCTTGCATATTGAAAGGTCAGTCGTGGCTTAGAAAAGAATGTTACAGAAAACTCAGGAAAAAATTAAAAGTGCTGACTGCCGAAAAAATATATGGAATCTTATTATCCTGGGAGATGGATGAAAAAGATCTCATAAAACTGGAAGAAGAATATCGGATAGACGATCATGGATACTGGCCGGAGGATGATGAAAAGAAAAAGTCGCAGATTGAAAATAAATGGCAGGATGTCAGTGAGCAGATGGAAACCGATATGGAGACTTTTTCAAAGGATTCGTCTTCTAATTCCGGAAGTTTTATTGACCAGATTAAGGTTGAGAACAGGGAGCGTTTTGACTATAAACAATTTTTGCGCAAATTTTCTGTTCTGAAAGAAGAAATGATGGTAGATGCAGATACGTTTGATTATGTTTTTTATAGTTATGGACTTAGTTTGTATGGAAATATGCCTCTTATTGAGCCGCAGGAATGGAAAGAAGTGCAAAAGGTAGAAGAATTTGTGATAGTTATAGATACGTCTATGTCCTGTTCCGGGGAACTTGTGAAAAAGTTTTTGGAACAGACTTATTCTGTGCTTAGTGAAAATGAGAGTTTTTTCAGAAAAGTTAATATTCACATTATTCAGTGTGATGACAGGGTACAGGAAGATAAAAAGATTACGAGCGAACAGGAATTGGTCGAATATATGAATCATCTTGACCTGGTGGGAGAAGGCGGAACAGATTTTAGACCGGCGTTTGAATATGTTGAAAAATTAAGAAAAGAACATGTATTTTCTCAGCTTCGAGGTCTTCTTTATTTTACTGATGGGAAAGGAATATATCCAAAGAAAATGCCGGATTTTGAGACTGCGTTTGTTTTCTTAAAAGAAGATTATGAGGACGAGAATGTGCCGCCATGGGCGATAAAACTGATTTTGGAGGAGGAAGATTTTTCATGAATATAAAGCGTGCAAAACAGGAAATTACAGATTCCATCGAGGCATATTTGAAAAAAGATGAGTTTGGAGAGTATATGATTCCATCAATCAGGCAGAGACCAATCTTGCTTATGGGACCTCCCGGAATAGGAAAGACTCAGATCATGGAACAGATTGCAAGAGAAAAAGGAATTGCACTTGTTGCATATACGATTACTCATCATACAAGGCAGAGTGCGATTGGACTTCCCTTTATCCGTGAGAAAGAGTATGGTGGAAAAAAGTATTCGATTACAGAGTATACGATGAGTGAAATCATAGCATCTGTTTACGAAAAAATGGAACAGACAGGATTAAAAGAAGGTATTTTGTTTATTGATGAAATTAACTGCGTGTCTGAAACACTGGCGCCCACAATGCTACAGTTTCTGCAGTGTAAGACTTTCGGAAATCAGAAAGTGCCGGAAGGATGGATCATTGTAGCAGCAGGGAATCCACCGGAATACAATAAATCTGTAAGAGATTTTGATGTGGTTACTTTAGACCGTATGAAAAAGATTGATGTGGAAGCCAATTATGATGTGTGGAAAGAATACGCATATCAAGTAGGTATCCATCCGGCAATTATGTCTTATCTTGATATGAAGCGGGAGCATTTTTACAGGATTGAGACAACAGTGGATGGAAAAATGTTTGTAACGGCGAGAGGATGGGAAGATCTGTCACAGCTTCTTACTGTCTATGAAGTGCTTGGAAAGAGACTGGACAGGGAGGTCGCATATCAATATCTTCAACATTGGAAAATTGCAAAAGATTTTGCGGTTTATCTGGAGTTATATGAGAAGTACAAAAAAGATTATGGTCTGGAAAAGATACTGGAAGGAGTTTATGATAAGGCTATTATTGAAAAACTTCGGTATGCTTCTTTTGATGAGAGACTTAGTGTGGTAGGAATGTTGATCGGAAAACTAGGAGAGTCTTTCAAAAACTGTTACATTGAGGATTCTTTTGTGTCGATGCTTTATGAGAGAGTGAAGCAATATAAAGAATCTGCAAATTTGAGAAAAGTATGTCAGGAAGCGTCAGAAGTGTATGAAAAATTAAGAAAAGCTCAGCAGCTTACGAAGGAGCAGGATCAAATTTACAGAAGAATGACAGATACATTGGAGCGTTACCAGTATAGGATTGCCAGAGATCATCTTGGAAAAGAAGAGGAATTCCCAGTGATAAAGGATGAGTTTCAGAAGATTGTGTCAGAAAGAGAAAAGATTTTCGACGAGACAGCAAAAGCACTGGATTATGCTTTTGATTTCATGGAAGATGCTTTCGGAGACAGTCAGGAAATGGTATCATTTGTGACGGAACTTAATACGAATTTTTATAGTATACAGTATCTGAAAGAGAATGATTGTGATAAATATTATCGCTATAATAAAAG
>JBJEMB010000244.1:0-1510 GCA_051879455.1 Lachnospiraceae bacterium | reverse complement strand
ATGGTAATGGTTGAAAGGAGGAGAACAAAATCATAGAATTGTTGGAGGTAAGAACACTGAAAAGTTGTAGTAATGATCTGGTTCAGTATGAAGGATTAGTACTGAACTACATGGAGCAGACAGCAAAGTATGATGATAAAGACATCATATTTACAAACAGGGAGTTTCAAGTTTTGTATCTTTTAATGCAGTATCAGGGTTTGGTTCTCAGTAAGAGACAAATCTATGCCCAGGTAGCGGAGAATGATAATAGAGATGATTTTCATACGATCGAAATTACAATTTCCAGAATTAGAAAAAAGATTGAACAACATTCTGGAAGGAAAGATTTTATTCTTACAATTCGAGGAAGAGGATACAAATTTAGAAAATAGATATTACAAATCCTGCGGGAGTCCAAATGATAATCTCGCGGGATTTTTAATTGGAGCGTTGTTCCAAGATATTATCTTCGTAGACGTAAGATAAAATTATAGTAGAATTAGAAGTCAGATAAGCCGATAGTCAAGAATGATTGTCGGCTTATTATAAATTATGACAAAAAGTGACAGACAATGTCGAAATATGCGATGAAAAGTCAAACATTTTAAAGCCGCAGAGAGGATATAGAGAGGTTTATACAATATAAAAAAGAAGGGGGAATTATAATCCAGTCTTTAGCATTGCTTCAATCATTGCATAGATTACCTGAAGCTGCTTTTCATTGCAACGCGAAAGAAGTCTGCAAATATTTTGGACGGTTCCGGATTCCGTGCGGAAGATAAGGCTATCCAGGGAAATATTTAAAACCTGACAAATAGAACAGAGCACGCTAAAACTTGGAATCGTCCGTTTGTTTTCGATTTCAGAAACATAGACAGTGGAAATTCCAGAAGCCTCGGCTAGTTGCTCCTGGGTCATTTTATGGGCTTCACGGGCAGCCTTAATGGTTAATCCCAACAGATTGTCAGGGCTCTTCATAATCAATCACCTCGCTCTAAGTTTAAATGGTAAAAAAGAATTAAGACATAAACTATTACCCCCAATATATAAAGGTATATAGTATAGATTTGATAAAGAGAAAGCTGTCGGCCGATCATCGCGGATTGAAAAAACTACATAAACAAAAAAATGAAGGAATGGTAACTTGCCGTTCCTTTTTTGTTGCAAAAAATAAACTATATACCTTGATTCACTGGGGATTTTTTCTTATTTGGTGTAGAGGCCCTCCAAGTTCTGCAAAAGAAAGAAAAAAAGATTGGAGGATATGATGAAAAAATCAAAAGATAATATTTTAAGATACCGTTTTACAAAATATGTGGAGATTTCAGTTCGGAGAGCTAGAAATCATTATTGGAAAAAGGAGTGTTACAGAGAGGAGAGAGAAAGAGTAACAGATATAGTGCCGATTGAGGTTTTAGAGTCTGACTGGGAAAATGCTTTGAAGGAAATGAGATATTTTGACCAGAATTTCTTAGAACCAAGGGGGATTAGGATGTATTTTAATGAACAGATTGACGGAAAACTTTGG
>JBJEMB010000243.1:0-8257 GCA_051879455.1 Lachnospiraceae bacterium | reverse complement strand
ATTTCAATCCACACTCCCGCAAGGGGAGTGACAGCAAAAATGCACAAATATAATCTTCATCCCTATACATTTCTTACAATTCAACATTCATAATTTTCTAAATATGGTTTACTCATTGTATTTTTGCAGAAAGTTCATCAAATATTATGCATTTTTCAAAGTGCGAATTCCTCAGAGAAATCATGTTCTCTGCCCATTCGCACTACAAAATAATAGGCCCTTCTAAATCTAAACCAGAATTTACGCCTATATGTTCCACTTTCGTCTTATGATGATTACCGAGATAATAAAAGCGGACACTGTCCACGTTCTCATCAATAATTCCCTCAAGACTGTTTTTCAGTATCAGGCATTGCGTACTGTCCAGAAAACATTCAAACACAGAATTCTGGACCCGTTTTCCATAGTTCACGCATTGCTTAGCTACCTTGCGAAGTCTTTTCTTCCCTGCTTCTGTTTCCGTATTTACATCATACGTGATCAGTACCAGCATCTTTTTCCTCCAGTTACTTCCATAAAAAAGGAGCATACTCATCCAAATCTCCTCGCAAATATCTTGCAAGAAGCATCGCCTGAACAAAAGGAACCATCCCCCACTCCACCTTTTCATTTAAAAACGGATGGGTAATAATTTCTTTTTTCTTGTTCTGCCATTCAATTAAAAATCTTTTTCGCGCTGCTTCATTTAACAAGACTGCTCCATTCTCTTTTTGTGTAAAATCTTTAGAAGAAACTATTTTCCTGTTAATCATTGTCAAAACAAAACGATCTGCAAGTACAGGACGCAATTCTTCCATCATATCCAATGCCAAAGAAATCCTTCCCGGCCTGTCCGTATGAAAAAATCCTACATAAGGATCTAATCCCACTGCCTCCAGCGCTGAGGCCATCATTCCAGCCAGAAGTGTGTATGTAAAAGACAGCATCGCATTTACAGGATCAAGCGGCGGCCGCCTGTTCCGCCCGTCAAAATAAAAAGTTCTTTTTTGCTGTAAGATCAATTCATTAAATACGCCAAAATAATTACTGGCAGCTTCCCCTTCAAGCCCCCGCAGTCTCGCATGATCATCACATTCTCTTATATTTCCCAACGAATTTTGTAAAGCTGCGGAAACTGTTTTAACCTTTTCTCCATCTATCTGCATACTATGATCCCGAAGCCCACGCTCCAACACCCATCTTGAATTATATACTTTCCCGAAAATGCAGTTTCTGGAAATTTTAATACTCATAAAAGAATCTTCCGATACTTTATATTGTATTTTTCTCAGCAAAACATTTCCCCGCACTTTCCCCGTTATTCTTGCAAGAAATTTTCCCTGAGGGGATAAAAAACATAAAGAAATATTTCTGTCTGCACATGCACCCATCAGCGCCGGACTTGCTCCACGATATCCGAAAGATACGACCGCCTCCAAATTATGCAGAGGAACGCGCCCTGCTTCTTCTTTGCCGTCAAGCACAACAATATTTTCTCCATCAAGCATCAGATAATGATCCGGTGATGTAATATACAACGTATTCAATAACTTTTTCATAGAGGCTCCTCCTGTATCCGCTCTTCAATATATTTTTTTACAGAAGAAGTTTTTCCTAATTTCGGAAGACAGATATCTTTCAGTGAGCAGGCATTACAGCTTTTACTCCATTTTACCTTCGGTGTATATTTTTTTCGGTAAAGGTTATGCATATCTTCCAGCATTTCTTTTACCCGCTCCCTCATTCGCTCATCAATCACTATCTCATTTCTTCTGCGGATTTCCCAATAAAACAGAGCCCCATTTTCTACTTCTATGGAAAACATTTCTTCAAGACACATTGCCTGTGCCGCCAGCTGAAGAATATCGGCATCTGTATCTTTCGGACTCCCTTTTTTATATTCTACAGGGAAAGGCCGATATAATCCATCATGGCCGAATAATGGCACACCATTCTCTTCACGATGAAATTCCACCACATCACATTCTCCGCTGATTCCAAGCCTACGGGAACTGACAGGCAGCCCGCGCGTAATAATCACATTATTCCTTTTTTCATAAGAATATTTGTCATGTGCCTTTTTATGGAGGATCTCTCCGGAAACGGTATGCGTATTTTCCTCCCACTGCTGCTCAATATGTATCAGCGCCCATTGCCTTTTACAGAATGCATAGTGCTGGATTCCGGAAAGCAGCAGATATTCTTCCTCCGAATAATCCATATGTATCTTCCTCTATATCTTTCTTATTACTTTCACCGAAGAAGGAATACCATCATTACAAATCGACACTTCATAATCCGTATATTGTCTCGGATAAATCACTCCATCCTTTTTCTGAATTTTCACCGAATCAAACAGTTTATATGCCGGGCAGTCGCCAAGTTCCCTGCTGTGTTTAAAGACAATCAACTCACGAACTGACATTTTCCCTCTGGCTGCAGAATGATCAATTTCAAACATATTGATAATGGCTTCCCATAAAAGTTCCAGATCCTCCTCTGAAAACCCTGTGGTTTTTCTTGCAAGATTCGCAGATATAAATCCCTCTGCCCGATACAAAGCATATGGTACAATATTCTTTCTTCCCATTTCCGTTTTTTTATCTGCCGCATCTTTTTCTGTTGTTATTGCCACACGGGTAATCGTAACCTCCTGACTGATAATCGGGTCAACACTTCTGGCAAAACCCAGCTGAACCGGTCCTCTCACCTGTCCGCAATTCAACGCGGCCTTAACAAAAGTTGTCATTACTGCCCCAAATGTGCGAATATCATAAAAGTTCCGGCACATAAAATCACGTATCTTTTTGTCAATATCCGGATCATTTTTTTTAGCTTCCTTGGCTGTTTTTTCATCAATTCCAAGATATTTGTATGCCTCATTATCACTCCTGTTTAGTGGAACATCTTCTTTGATATAAATTTTATATCCCTCCTGCTCCTCTTTCACAGTCTGAATGTAATTACGTATTTTTCTCTTCAGACAAACATCCGTAACCAGGCCATATCCGCTTTCCGGATCGATTCTCGGAAGATTTCCGGCATCCGGATCCCCATTAGGATTTCCATTTTCCACATCAAATAAAATCACAAATTCATACCTGTTTTTAATCACTTCAGACATATTATTTCTCCTCCTTTTTCTCATATCGTTTCTGAACCTGATGGTAATACCCTAAAATAAACATCCCCTGCTCTTCCAATGACAATCTCTTCGGATATGCTTCCGACTGCTCATCCGTCACTGTAATTTTGGCCTGCAGTGCGGTAAGCGCCTGCTCAAATTTTACTGTCTGTCCTATGTTATTTATTTTCTTTATATGACTGTTCTTAAGCCGGAATAAAATCGGAAAAATCATCGCGGGAGCAGCACAGGCAGAATTAAAATACCGGTCCTTTATCGTTGAATTAATACCGGGATTAGCCGCTTCCTGAATGGCCTCCAGCACCGCAAATTCCCTTCCCAGAACATACGCAATATTTGTATTATTTTCATTCAATTCCACAGAAACATCTCCTTTATAATTATGAATCAGATATGCCTTTATAATAGCAGCACGTCCCGGCGTGATTTTTTGAATTCTCCTGTCTTTATCATCCTGCTCCGCCCTGATTCGGTTAAGCACCGATGAAAACAGCGCTTCAGGATAACGATCCCCGGACAGTATCGCTCGATAAACGGAAGCAGCCATATTGGGAACCGGTTTCTTATCTTTTGACTTCTTATTAACAGTCTCCTGAATCATACGCCACACACCCATATATCCGGATTGATCCCCAAAAGGCTTTATTATTTTCATCCTCTCATAATGCTGTCCGATATGTTCCAGAATATTGCCAAATGTATCCTGATAAAAAAAGCGCACGGAAAGCCTTGCGGCATTTGGCGACAGGGCAAGAATATAAAATCTTTCATTGAACGAAATATTTTTAGCTGCTTCCAGGTCAATCGAAGCTCCTCTTGCCAGATTTTTAAAGATTCCATCCAGGGTTTCCTGCACATCCCGGCCTGTTCCAGGATCCATCATAGCAGAAAATATATCCTGATACTCCGATTCCCCGCTCTCAGCCCAGTAAATGATCATGGTATCTCCCAATAAAGTTCTGTGTGCTTTATCTGAAACCAGATAATTCAGTGCAGTCGTATAGGCAAACACCGCACGTTCTCCAACAGGTGCATTATAGCTTTGTTCCTTTCCGTATGATTCGAAAGCCGGAGCATTGAAGGAAACAAGCGCTGCTCCGCTGGATTGAGCTCCCGGGATCCCCTTAATTCCTGTATGTATTCTGGCTATGGCATCCCTTTTCCCTGTCACCAGGCAAATTCCCTGATTCTCATCCGAACTCTGATTATAGCTGTTCTCCCAATGCATCATAACATCTTCATCCTGCTGGACATATTTCCCCTCATAAAGAAACACCAGATTTACCCCTGAAATAATATCCTCAAGATTCTCCTGGAGCTTACAATTATTCAGCACCTGTTCCGGATTCCAGCTTTCAAAAAATAATTTAACTGCCCTGGCCGGAGCACTGTCACAAAACTCCAAAATCTGAAGATGCTTTTTCTTTGCCGCCTCAAAGCACTGAAGAGAACGATCTGCATTCCCTTTGTTGTCAATTCCCAGCAGATAACCGGAATTATCACACAGGAAATTGGCAGACACTCCGGAGGATCTGGTTACAGGTTCAGGCACCTTTATTATCTGAGGAATCCATTTTCCTTTCTCATTCTGCAGCTTTAAAGGAACTGTCCCCAGCAGATTTCCATCACAATCCAGTTCCAATCCATAAGACACTTTTGCACTTCCCCAGCCCGGTTTAGTAACTTCTCCTTTCTCTGCCAGTCTTTCATAATAACCGGTCAATGCCTGCAGTATCATCGGATCACCTCACAATCATTCAGATTCAGAACACCGTCTTCCAGTTTTGCCCGAAAAAACATAGGATTAATATTATTCCGATCAGAATAATCCATATCATACAGCATAAATCCCAGATCGCGCACATCACCCGGATAGGCGGTCTCCACCTCCTCTTCTTCATACAACTCAAACTTTGCCGGAAACTCACGGCAGCCAAAATAAGGCTGATGATAACACTCCCCTCTTTTCAGCCGCCGCATGATGATATCCTTAAACTTCCCCGGATTATCAGAAGCATTTGCTGCATCCGTCATCTCAAAATGGGCCTCGATCACGTAATCCACATCCTTCAAAAGAATAGACGCTCTCTGCACAATCTCTTCTTTGCTGCTGATGCTGATATCCTTTTTTCCGCCTTTCATCACATTCAGGACATTGCCCGCTGAGATCTTGCCTTTCACCTCATTTCGGCGTATACTGGTAAATCGGATCGGTTTGATAATATAAACCTTATCAATAATCCACTTAAGACCAGGATGCCAGTATATTGCTTCCAGAATTCCACGCGCTGCCGAAGGAGTTATCACGTCGTATGTGCATCTTTCAGTTTTAAATTCCGGACGGCTGAACAGCGCATAATCCCCCCAGACTCTTATCCGAATTCCATAGCTCATTTTTCTCGCCTCCTCTTTATATTTAAAACGATTCAGAGTAATCATTTTCCCTGTCCAATTTCATCAAAAGAACACACCATCTCCCCGCTCAACATCTACTTTCAAGCCGACTTCTTGGGAATACTGTTCCATATTACGCAATACAGAAATCTCCTCATCTATTTCTTCCAGCATTCCTGCTGCCCGCAAATTCTCATATGTTTTGTCATAAACATTGACACTGTACCGTCCGGCTCTGCGCAAAAGTTTTCTGCTTCGCTCACCATACCTCAACTGATTTTCTATTTCCTTGGCCTCCCGGCATGTTGTTATAAGAATACTCTTAGCAGTATCATCGATAATCTTAAATTCACCGGCTGCTGTCGCAAACGGTATTCCCTGTATCGTGGCCCTGTCAAATTTTTTTACAATATCCTTTTTATCTAAACTGTCTCCTTTTATATAATACAAACGGTCAAAATATTCATGAATAGCCTCCGGAGATCCGATATCTTCATAACGGTCAAAAATCTGTTCAGCAACTGCCATTCCCTGCCCAAGCATATCGTTCCGTTTCCGCTCTTCCTTCACAAATTGAAATACATATGTCCGACTGCTTTTCAGACTTTTCCTGCCCTCTCTGTTGCACCGTCCCGCTGCCTGAATAACAGAATCCAAGCCAGACAGTTCCCGATACACCGTCTGAAAATCCAGATCGACTCCCGCCTCAACCAGACTGGTTGCAACAACATAACAGTTTTCACCGTTTTTCAGGCGCATCCGAATCTCATCAAACTTTTTATGCCTGTGTTCGGGATAAAGATATGTAGAAAGCGCAAACACTCCGTCCATTTCTTTTAAAAGATCGTACATCTCCTGTACCTGTGATCTTGTATTTAAAATGCACAGAACCTGTTTTTCTCCCTTCATTCTCTCAGCCAATTCATTTTTTGTCAGTTCACTTTCTTTTATTAGAGAAACCCTGCGAAATGCACGGTACTGTTCTTCCACATCCGGACAGATCTCTCCGCATACCAACTGTTTTTCGTACAATTTTTTTACAAACATGTTCTGCAGAGAAGGCTGAGTTGCCGTACACAGGACCGCCGTACATCCATAATTTAATACCATTTCACAAATTCCATATACACACGGCAGAAGAAAATCAACAGGCAGCATCTGTGCCTCATCAAATATCAGCACACTGTTGGAAATATTATGGAGTTTTCTGCATTTTGAGGATTTATTTGCATACAACGATTCAAAAAACTGAACGTTGGTCGTCACTACTACAGGTATATCCCAGTTTTCAGCTGCCAGCTGTCTTATATCCAACTCCCCTTCTGCAGATTCATATTCAACATTGCTGTGATGCTCCAAAATATATTCTTCGCCAAGAATGTGTTTAAATACTCCGGCATTCTGCTCTATAATACTGGTATAGGGTATGACATAAATGATCCGTTTTAAATCATGTTCAACTGCATGCTTCAATGCAAAAGCCAGGGAAGATATTGTCTTTCCTCCTCCTGTCGGAACCGTCAAAGAATAGATTCCCTGCTTCCCGCTTCCCTTTTCAATACAGGCTTTCAAAATAGCTGTCCGCCTTGCATTTAATGTTCCTTTTTCATTTCCGGACACCCACGGTTCGATATATTTTTCCAGCCTCTCCCATAACGTTCCCATCGATATTTTCGGAATATTTCTGGATTTCCCCTTCATAAAACACTCTGTATCAAGAAAATCCGCATCTACCAGACATGAATAGAGCATCCGGGCAAAAAAGGATGCACTGAAACATCCGTTTGTCAACATCTGAATTTGCGGACTTTTTACAATTGGAACTTTTATTTCTTCTCTGTATGCCCTGTAATCCGGAATTTTTTTCTTTAAACGTCCTGAAAGCGTAGGAGCCGTTCCATCATCCGCAGAGCTGCCGCCGTCCGGTAGTCCCGTATGATGTCCTGCAATACAGTACGCAGCCAAAAATCCCTTGTTTTTAACAGCCTCCTGTGCTCCTGCGGTAGAATGATCCGCCTGCACATGATCTCCAAGGATCCTCTGCTGAAACTTCATAGAGTATTTTCCTACGTCATGCAAAATTCCACATAAATATCCCCAGCTCTGGCATCCAAATTCCTGAGCAAACCTGCCAGCTATCTCCGCTGTATTTTTTAAATGTTCTGAAACGTACTGTTCCCGCTTTCCGTCTTCTGATCTGTGCGCCAGATATTTCATTTACTTTTTCCTTTCAATTCACTTATCCTGAATTATTCATCCAGTAGTTATTGACAGTGCTACACACCGCTTAGTTACAACATTTTCTGTACTTTTAAACTTTCACTCAACATGTGAAGTCGATTGCATAGAAAAAGACTTCAGATTTGTTAAAATTTAGGTGTCTAAGCTAAAACAATAACAAAGGAGAAGCCCTATGCATAGTTTAAACGACACCGCTTTAGAAAGCAATAAGTACATGAAAATAAATTTTAGCGGAGGCGATTTATCCTCCGATGCAGGTTTGCTTTACCCAAATCGTACCAAACGCCGTCTAAAAAATCCCTACAAAGCCCATAAATACAGGCTTTGTAGGGATTTACCTTTATATTCAAACTCGCAAATAAAATCTCTGTTATCAGTCAAAGATTCTCGTGATATCCTGATATCGGTTGACCACACGATAAATCTCTACATACTCGTTTCCCACCTTGTAGATAATCACATAATCTTCCCATATCGCATATTTATAGTCTGTCCGAA
>JBJEMB010000242.1:4265-8262 GCA_051879455.1 Lachnospiraceae bacterium | reverse complement strand
GTGTGGTAACACATGGAGCTGACTGTTACTAATCGGTCGAGGGCATGACCAAGCAGGGTGATAGGTAAAGGATGAATGATTCTTGTATGCAGTTTTGAAGGTACATAAAGTATCTTAAATATAATAATCCTCGATAGCTCAATGGTAGAGCACACGGCTGTTAACCGTGGGGTTGTTGGTTCGAGCCCAACTCGGGGAGCTTAACCTGTAAATTTTATATTTACAGGTTTTTTTGTATACTTTTTGCTATAATTATAGAAACATGACATATTGGTGTTGTGATTGTTATGATAAAACAAATCTACTAAGAGGTATCAGTGATGAATTATATACAGCTTACAAATGAATTATTATCCGAGAAAATCTCTTGTATTAAATGATGAATTGGAGGGTATTTAAAATGAAAGCAAATAATAAAGCAAATAATAAAGCATTTGATTATAAGAAAGAATATAAAGAATTTTATCTTCCACCGAAAAAGCCGGGAATCGTTGATATTCCGGATATGAATTTTATTGCTGTTCGTGGGCATGGAGATCCAAATGAATCGGATGGGGAATATAAAGCTGCCATAGGACTTCTATATGGAATTGCATTTACAATTAAAATGAGTTATAAAGGGAGTCATAGGATAGAAGGATATTTTGAGTATGTTGTTCCACCGTTGGAAGGATTATGGTGGCAGAAGGATATAGATGGAATAGACTATAGCCATAAAGAAACATTTGAATGGATTGCTATGATCTGACTGCCGGAATTTGTAACAAAGGAGGTTTTTAACTGGGCGATTTAGGAAGCAACTGAAAAGAAAAAAACAGATTTTTCTAAAGTAGAGTTTTTTACTTATCAAGAGGGTCTATGTGTTCAATGTATGCACATTGGTGCCTATGATGATGAGCCCTCAACAATTGAAGAGATGAGCAGGTTTGCGACTGAAGAAGGATATATAGAGGATCTGTGTGACACACGGTTTCATCATGAGATTTATTTGAGTGATCCGAGACGTTGTTCCCCAGAAAAGCTTAAAACGGTTATCCGTCATCCAATAAAAGAGAAAAATAGAAAATAAAAGAAAAAGCAAAAAAAATTAATAAAATACTTGCAAAATCATAAATGATATGGTAATATAATCTACGGTCACTTCGAAAGAATAGACCACAGATATGGCTCCGTGGTCAAGCGGTTAAGACATCGCCCTTTCACGGCGGTAACACGGGTTCGATTCCCGTCGGAGTCATTTTGCCGATGTGGCTCAATTGGCAGAGCAGCTGATTTGTAATCAGCAGGTTATCGGTTCGAGTCCGATCATCGGCTTAGTCCTTTAGGGACATTATTGATTTTGGACCTTTAGCTCAGTTGGTTAGAGCAATCGGCTCATAACCGATCGGTCCTGGGTTCGAGTCCCCGAAGGTCCACTATCTAAGGCCCAGTGGCTCAGTTGGTTAGAGCGCCGCCCTGTCACGGCGGAGGTCGAGAGTTCGAGTCTCTTCTGGGTCGTTTGTATCGAAAGATACTAAATTGATTAATTTTATATTTGGGATCATAGCTCAGCTGGGAGAGCACCTGCCTTACAAGCAGGGGGTCATAGGTTCGAGCCCTATTGGTCCCACTTACAGCATTTTATATGTTGTAAAAATGCCGCAGTGGCGGAACTGGCAGACGCACAGGACTTAAAATCCTGCGGGACTTATACTCCCGTACCGGTTCGATTCCGGTCTGCGGCATTTTGGTTTGAAGCTTCAATCTGGTAGTTATATCAGTTTGGGGCTTTTATTTTTTAGCAGTAGAGGATTGAGGGGATAGAAATTCTTTAGTTAGAACTTATAAAGGTGTCTGATGATATGAGTTTAAAAAAGTATTTTATCGTAATAATTCATCAGTAGAAATTTGAAAAAAGTCCGCAAGAATTACAACTTCATAATCAGGAACAAAACGTTTACCTTGTTCAATCCTTAATATTGTTAAATCTGTAAATCCAGATCCTTCTAATTGGAGCTTTTCAGCTAATTCTTTTTGTGTTAAACCACAGCTCTTTCTCAATTTTTTTATTTTTCCGCCAATAATATTTTTTGATTTACCATTCCAATATATTTTCATTTCAAAGTACCTTCTAAAGATGAAATTTTATATTGATAATAGCCTTTATTTTTGATATCATACTTCTAAAGATGAAGTTTTCGATAGAAAAGTAAAAAAATACATAAAATCGATTGAATCGCGAATATTTGGACTAATATTATAGGGAGGATACTTAGTATGAAGGTAACAGATAAACAAGTAATAAATGCTATACAGGTTATTAGAGAATATTGTGAGGAAAGAAAGGAATGTGAAGGATGTAATATAGATTGCAGTGAATTTAAGAAGGGACAATCACCTTGCTATTGGACGATTATACCATTTACAGATGAGAAATTATAACTGGATTATCACCATCTAAATATAATATGCTAAATATATTATAAAGTGATTTTTATTGATTCTTATAGAAAAATGTGATAATATTTTTTAGTGTTATATATACTTGTGATTGGTCAAGTGTTTCTACAGACTACCGTAAACAGTCAACTATAACATATAGTTTTGTATAGAGTGATCTGATTCGGCAGAATTATTAATAAAAACTACAGATAAAGCTGTTTTTCGAAATCAGAAAGATTTTGCGAAACAGTTTTTTTATGTCAAAGTAATGTTTTAAGTGGATCTGGTTACAATGATGTTAGATCAGGAGGAATGTAAATGAAGTATGATGTAGTAATTATTGGCGCAGGACCTGGAGGTATATTTTCAGCGTATGAATTTGCAGTTAAGAGACCAGACTTGAAAGTAGCCGTTTTTGAATCAGGAAATACACTTGAGAAACGTCATTGCCCAATTGATGGAAAGAAAGTGAAATCCTGTATTAAATGTGAATCTTGTGCCATTATGAATGGTTTTGGCGGCGCAGGAGCCTTTTCTGACGGAAAATATAATATTACCAATGATTTTGGAGGCACATTGTATCAGTATATCGGGCGTGAAACGGCAATTGAATTGATGCATTATGTCGATGGAATTAATATGAAATTTGGTGGAGAGAAGACAAAGATGTATTCTACAGCGGGTTCTGATTTCAAAAAGATTTGTATGCAGAATAAATTAACTCTTCTGGAGGCATCTGTCAGACATCTCGGAACGGATATTAATTATGTTGTCCTTGAAAATCTTTACAACCTGCTAAAGGATAAAGTGGAATTCTTTTTCCGCACTCCAGTAGATAAAATTGAAAAAGTAGAAAATGAATATCACATATTTACGAAAGAGAAAGAAGTGATATGTGATAATTGTATTGTATCTGTCGGACGAAGCGGAAGTAAATGGATGGAATCAATCTGTGAAGATCTCGATATTCCAACGAAATCAAACCGTGTTGACATAGGTGTGCGCGTGGAACTTCCGGCAGTTATTTTCTCGCATATTACGGATGAATTATATGAGAGCAAAATTGTCTATCGGACAGGAAAATTTGAGGATAATGTGAGAACTTTCTGTATGAATCCCAATGGAATTGTTGTAAATGAGAATACAAACGGTATTGTGACGGTGAATGGACACAGTTTTGAAGACCCCGCCAGAAAAACAGAGAATACAAACTTTGCGCTCCTTGTGGCGAAACATTTCTCTGAGCCGTTTAAAGACAGTAATGAATATGCAGAGAGTATTGCAAAGCTGTCTAATATGTTAGGCGGAGGAGTGATCGTACAACGTTTTGGAGATTTGGAACGAGGAAGGCGGAGCAATGCTGCACGTATAGAGGAAAGCACCGTGAGACCTACACTTGCAGCTACACCAGGTGATTTAAGTCTGGTACTTCCAAAGAGGATATTAGATGGTATTATTGAGATGATCTATGCATTGGATAAGATAGCACCGGGTGTGGCAAATGATGATACGTTGCTCTACGGTGTGGAAGTTAAATTCTACAATATGGAGGTAGAACTTGACAATCATCTGGAAA
>JBJEMB010000242.1:0-4165 GCA_051879455.1 Lachnospiraceae bacterium | reverse complement strand
GGTGTGGAAGTTAAATTCTACAATATGGAGGTAGAACTTGACAATCATCTGGAAACCCGGCATAAAGGTTTGTATGTAATCGGTGACGGAAGTGGAGTGACTCATTCATTGTCACATGCCTCTGCAAGTGGCGTGTACGTGGCAAATCGGATTATGGAGACTATGGCAGAATAAATTTTATCCTTCCTGTAATTAAAGATGAAAATAAAGGGGAAATATGGTATAATAACTGTCATCAAAGTGTGCAAAGGGTGAAAATATGAAGGTTTCTACAAAAGGTCGATATGCCTTAAGAATTATGGCGGATTTGGCAATGAACGATACTGGTGAATATATACGCTTGAAGGATATCTCAAAAAGGCAGGCGATTACTCTAAAATATATGGAGCAGATTATGCCATTATTAACTAAGGCGGGATATGTAAAAAGTTATCGGGGAAATAATGGTGGTTATAAACTTGCGAGGGAACCGGAAGAATATACAGTGGGAGAGATTCTCCGCACAACAGAAGGGAGTCTTTCACCGATTGCCTGTATAGAAGATGAGCCGAATCAGTGTCCGAGAAAAGACTGTTGTACAACTCTTTCTTTCTGGGAAGGAATGTGGAAAGTCATAAATGAATATGTAGATGGTATTACATTGGCAGATTTAATAAAAAATGAACATGAGTAAATGATAAAAACTTCTGGGAGGATTTATTCCGGAAGTTTTTATTTTTATGTGAATGAATCTACACTATGAATGTATGATTTAAAAACTGGCTTGGGTAAAAATGCAAATACTGGACGTTTTAAACGAGACAGTTATATGTATAATAAATGAATGTACACTATATACATATGAAAGGTAGGAAAAATCATGGCAACAAATGAAAGATATGAATTAAATAAACAGCTGGCACAGATGTTAAAAGGCGGAGTTATTATGGATGTGACGACTCCGGAGCAGGCAAAGATTGCAGAGGAAGCAGGAGCTTGTGCAGTTATGGCGTTGGAGCGTATTCCTGCAGATATTCGTGCGGCTGGCGGCGTTTCAAGAATGAGCGATCCAAAGATGATCAAAGGAATTCAGGAAGCAGTTTCCATTCCAGTTATGGCAAAATGCAGAATCGGGCATTTTGTTGAGGCACAGATATTAGAGGCAATTGAGATTGATTATATTGATGAGAGCGAAGTATTATCTCCGGCAGATGACATTTATCACATTAATAAGCATGAGTTTAAAGTACCATTTGTTTGTGGAGCCCGTGATCTCGGAGAGGCTCTTCGCCGTATTGCAGAAGGAGCATCTATGATTCGAACAAAAGGAGAGCCTGGAACGGGGGATGTTGTTCAGGCAGTGAGCCATATGAGAGCGATGAATGCAGAAATACGCAGAGTCCAGAATCTTCGTCCGGATGAACTTTTTGAGGCAGCAAAACAGCTTCAGGTTCCGATAGATCTGCTTCAGTATGTACATGAAAATGGAAAACTTCCGGTAGTGAATTTCGCAGCAGGAGGAGTGGCAACTCCGGCAGATGCTGCTTTGATGATGCAGCTTGGCGCGGAAGGTGTATTTGTTGGTTCCGGAATTTTTAAATCAGGAAATCCGGCAAAACGTGCAGCAGCTATTGTAAAATCTGTTACAAATTATACCGATGCGAAATTAATTGCTGAGTTGTCAGAAGATTTAGGAGAAGCAATGGTTGGTATAAATGAACAGGAAATTGAGCTTTTGATGGCAGAACGGGGAAAATAAATATGGCAGCAGACAAAATGACAGTAGGTGTTTTAGCCTTGCAAGGTGCATTTATTGAGCATGAGCATGTGTTGGATAAACTAGGGGTTGACCATTTTGAAATCCGTCAGAAAAAAGATCTTGAGCGTTCTATTGATGGACTGATTCTTCCAGGCGGAGAAAGTACAGTCATGGGAAAGCTTCTCCATGAATCAGGAATGTTTGGGATTATCCGAGATAAGATCAGAACGGGGATGCCGGTATTCGGAACCTGTGCAGGACTCATACTTTTGGCGAAAGAAGTAGAAAAAAATCCTTCATGGTTTGGGACAATGGATATTCAGGTAAAAAGAAATGCGTATGGAAGACAGCTTGGAAGTTTTTATACGGAGCAGGAGTTCAAAGGAATCGGTACGATACCGATGTCATTTATCCGCGCACCTTATATTGACAAAGTATATGAAGGGGCAGAAGTACTTGCGTATGCAGACGGAAATATAGTCGCTGCGCGACAAGGAAATCAGCTTGTGACAGCATTTCATCCGGAAGTTACAGATGATACCAGAGTTCATCAGTATTTTTTAGATATGATCAAAGAAAATAAATGACAAAGTTTGAAGAAGACATTTGGATAGAAGATGTCTTCTTCATTTTTTATAAAAAGTAGTTGACATAGCGGAAAAGTAGGAATATAATCATAACAACACATAAAACATATCGATTTAGTAGGAAAGGAGAACGTTATGTCTAAAGTATATAAAGGAACATTAGGACTTATCGGAAACACACCATTAGTAGAAGTAGTAAATGTAGAGAAAGAGTTGGGACTTAAAGCTACCGTTCTTGCAAAACTGGAATATTTTAACCCGGCAGGAAGTGTCAAGGACAGAATTGCGAAGGCCATGATTGAAGACGCAGAGGAGAAAGGTATTTTGAAAGAAGGTTCTGTGATCATTGAACCTACATCCGGGAATACTGGAATAGGCCTCGCTTCTATTGCAGCAGTAAAAGGATATCGCATTATTCTGACCATGCCGGAGACAATGAGTGTAGAGAGAAGAAATATTCTGAAAGCATATGGTGCTGAGCTTGTGTTGACAGAAGGCGCTAAGGAAATGAAGGGTGCCATTGAAAAAGCAGAAGAGCTTGCAAAAGAAATTCCGGGAAGTTTTATTCCAGGACAGTTTGTAAACCCGGCAAATCCGGCAATCCATAAAGCTACGACCGGACCTGAAATCTGGAATGATACAGACGGAAAAGTAGATATCTTTGTTGCAGGCGTGGGAACAGGCGGAACATTGACAGGAACCGGTGAATATTTGAAATCACAGAATCCGGATGTAAAGATTGTAGCCGTAGAACCAGCCGCTTCACCAGTGCTTTCTGAAGGAAAAGGCGGACCGCATAAGATTCAGGGTATCGGTGCAGGTTTCGTGCCGGAGGTGTTGAATACAGAAATATATGATGAGATCATCAAAGTGGAAAATGATGATGCATTTGTAACAGGAAAACTCCTGGCAAAGAAAGAAGGAGTTCTTGTCGGAATTTCTTCAGGAGCAGCACTTTATGCAGCCATTGAACTCGCAAAACGTCCAGAGAACGAGGGCAAAACAATTGTGGCTCTGCTTCCGGATACAGGAGATAGATATTATTCTACACCACTTTTTACAGAGTAAATTTTTCCTGAAGTGGGCAATCTATAAAGAAGATTCAGAAAAGAAAATGTGGAGGTAATCATGAAGATTTCGAAAAAATGCAGATATGGTCTTAGAGCACTGATCGATCTGTCGACGAATGCGGAAGAGGAATCTATGGTTCTTGGAAATATAGCAGAGAGAAATGATATTTCTCCACAGTATCTGGAGCAAGTCTTTGCAAGTCTCAGAAGAGCTGGGATTGTAAAAGGGCTCAAGGGCTCACAGGGAGGGTATCGACTGAATATTGATCCGAAAGAGTTGACAGTATCGGCGATACTGGAAGCGTTGGATGGCAGTTATCTGATTGAGGAAGAAGAAATTCCGGATGACAGTCATGGACGTGCAATCTCTGTCAGCATTCAGGAACTTGTGATTGACCGGCTTAATAATGAATTGGAACAGATATTAATGAGTATCACATTAGATGAATTGCGGAAAAGATATCAGGATCTTAAAGAATACGATCAAGATATGTATTATATTTAGTTTGGGAAAATATTATGAAAAATCCTTTACATTACCAGTTGTCAGAATATGACTGTGGACCGACAGCGATGTTAGATGCTATTAGTTTTCTTTTTGAACGGGAAGAAATCTCTCCGGTTGTTATAAGAAATATTATGCTTTATTGTCTTGATTGTTATAACTGTGAAGGTATCATGGGAAAAAGCGGTACTTCCAGCGCAGCAATGATGTTTTTGAGTAATTGGTTGAACGGATTCGGGAAAGTCGGGCAGTTACCGGTTTCCAG
>JBJEMB010000241.1:0-8390 GCA_051879455.1 Lachnospiraceae bacterium | reverse complement strand
TGACAACAAAAAAATGCCGTATTTATGCGGTTTTTGGTGTTTCGCAAACACCTAATAATTTTAAAATCAAAAAGGAGAATTTCTTATGAAACTTACTATATTAGGAACCGGAAATGCAGCCGTATCGGAATGTTATAACACTTGTTTTGCCCTGTCCGGAGGAAGTAAACATTTCCTTGTGGATGCCGGCGGCGGAAATCGCATTTTAAAGGTCTTAAAGGACACAGGTATTGATATCTGTGACATCCATGATATCTTTGTTACACATGAACATGTCGATCACGTTCTCGGTATCATCTGGCTTATCCGTATTATCGGCCAGCGCATGAATCAGGGAAAATATGACGGTGAGCTTCGCATTTACTGTCATGAAGAGCTTTCTGAAAAAATTCAGGCAATTGCAAATATGACCATTCAGCAGAAGGTTTGTAAGCATATGGGTGGGAGGATTCGTTTTGACGTTGTTAAAAACGGCGATGAGAGAACGATTCTCGGCTGCCCTGTAACATTTTTTGATATTGCATCTACAAAAGCAAAACAGTTTGGTTTCACAATACAGCTTCCAGACAACAGGAAATTCACCTGCGTCGGCGACGAACCATATAATGAAGTTAATTATGAATATGTTAAAGGAAGCGACTGGCTTCTTCATGAAGCATTCTGCCTGTTCGGGGAAGCTGATAAATTTAAACCATATGAAAAACATCACAGCACAGTAAAGGAAGCCTGCCAGCTCGCAGAAACTTTGGGCATTCCAAATCTACTTTTATATCATACGGAAGAATCCCATCTTTCCGAAAGGAAAAAACTCTACACCGAAGAAGGCAAACAATATTTTCACGGTAATTTATATGTACCGAATGATCTTGAAACTTTTAAAATTTAAATATTCTTTACCACAAAAGCAGTAGACATTTCTACTGCTTTTTACTTTCTAAGGATTGCAATTTTCTATTTCGGTTATTAGAGGTATCATCCAGTAGCAAGGAGACTGTCCTTTTTTAAATTCACTACAATCTATATTGCACCCTACACATTCTTTTCTTTCCTCACAATATTCTTTTAACACCCGTATAGCATTTGCAGCTTGTCTGTCTGTTACTTTCATCATCTGCCTATCCTCCTTGTAAAAATAATACGTATATTTATTATTCTAGATTTATCCCATTCACCATCTTATATAGCCCATTTATGGCTAATACTATTATAGCCCATAATTGGATATCATTCAAGCAAGAGAGGTGAATTATATGATTTCTTACGAACCATTATGGGAAACATTAAGAAAAAAAGAGATATCTCAATATCAACTTATTAAAAAATATCATATCTCCGCCGGACAACTTTCAAGACTTAGAGCAAATCAGAATGTATCAACTCATACTATTAACATGCTATGTGAAATTCTCAATTGTAAAGTTGAAGACATAATGCAATATACTCGAAGCTCCTAGGAAAAACAGATGACGATTTCTAAACCAATATCAACACCATTTTCATAATAAATAGTAAGATAATATAATAACTTTTAAAACAACAAAAAAGCCTTTAAATACCGAGTTTTTCAGTATCTAAAGGCTTATTCTCATATTATGCGATCACGCTGACAAAATTAATCCTGTACGTATGGCATAAGAGCGATGTGACGTGCTCTCTTGATTGCTACTGTAAGAGCTCTCTGGTGCTTTGCACAGTTTCCTGTAATTCTTCTTGGAAGAATTTTTCCTCTTTCAGAGATATATTTTCTTAATTTTGCTACATCTTTGTAATCGATCTCGTTGTTCTCTTTACCGCAGAACACACAAACTTTTTTTCTTCTGCGTCCGCCGCCTCTTCTCTTGAAGCCGCCTTCTGGACGATTTGCTTTATCGTAAGCCATTTTGCTTTACCTCCTTGCATTTTCAAATGACACATTTTCCCTAAGTTTTAAACTTCTCACTTAAGGAAGTTCTGCCTCATACCCATTCGGCAGAACGGCTTTCTCACTAAATTCGCACTGCGCTTTCAGCTTGTGCTCATTAAGTGTTCAATGCCTAGTTAAATGGTAATTCTTCATCGATTCCATCCGGAATATTCATGAAGCCGTCACCTGCATCGGAAATCGGTGCCGGTGTCGGTGTTGGAGTCGCCTGGCGGAAGCTGCCTGCATTAGCATCGCTTACTGCCTTACTTTCTGCAAATTCCTGATCTTCAACTACAACATCTGTCGTATATACTTTCTGTCCGTCCTTATTCGTATAACTTCCTGTCTGGATACGTCCGGTTACAATCACCTTCAGTCCCTGACGGAAATATTTCTCAGCGAACTCGGCACTTCTTCCAAATGCAACACATCCGATAAAATCGGCTGACTGCTCACCGTCATTGCTACGTCTGAATCTGCGGTCAACAGCTAATGTATATCTCGCAATCGCTGTTGAATTCTCACCCTGAGAATATCTCACTTCAGGATCTCTCGTTAAGCGCCCCATCAAAATTACTTTATTCATATTCTACCTCTACTTCCTGCTTATGCTTCCTGTCTAACGCATAAATATCTGATTACGTTGTCCATGATGCGAATTCTCTGTTCGATTTCGCCTGGAGTCTCAGCATCAGACTCGAAGTGGATGAAATAATAGTATGCTTCTTTCATCTTCTGAATCTCGTAAGCTAATCTCTTCTTACCCCATTCATCAACGTCAGAGATCTGGCCACCGAAACGCTCTACTAAAGCTTTTACTTTCTCGATTACCTGTGCTCTCTCGTCATCTTCGATTTTTGCACTGACAACAACAGCTAATTCATATTTGTTCATGTCGTCTTTGCACCTCCTTCTGGTCTTTTGGCCCCCGCTCAACTTATGTGGGAGCAAGGATCTCCGCTTTGCATGTCCAGTTGGCATACTCCACGAATTTTCATGTATCACAATTTGGTATGATACCATAAATCAAGTCTTGTTTCAAGCCTTTTTCTTCAAATCTCTGGTGTTTTTTTCAACCAGTTTACGGGATATCATGATCTGATGCCCACATCCCACACATTTTAATCTAAAGTCTGCACCGACTCGCAAAATTTCCCACTCTTTACTGCCACATGGATGCGGCTTTTTCAATGTTACAATGTCCCCTACTTCATAATTATATATTGCCATCCACTCACACCTTTCTTTACTCTACGTCATTATAGCATTTCTGTGTGTCCGCTCTTTTGCTTTACAGATTCTACTCCTCTTTTTCTAATACTCCCCTAACTACAAACCGATGTTCATCACTCGCACTCGTACAGGTAGACAGAGTCACAATTCTGTCTTTTATCCCGACATCTACTCCCGTGTCATAACTTGACACACTTTTTGTCATATCCAGAAATTTCTCGTATTCTTCGTCACTTGCGAATTGTGTCAGATATGTATCCGAAGTATCTTCCACCACTCCCACAGAGTAAATATGATACTTCAGAGTTCTTCCATCTGGTATGTAAATATAAAAATATTGATTTTTTTCCCAGAATTCCTTTTTTTCGTAATCCTGAAGATGCCTGAACATGGACCCATCTTTCATACGATGCCCATAGATAATGGAATTTCTATCTGAAAAATTATGATCATTATCCACATTTAAAAAGATAGCACCCAGTGTATTATCACTGTCCGAGAAAGTCTTGTGGAGATAAAGATTATTATTTTCCCCCTGTACAATCGGATAATTGATAACCGAAGGCTCTGGATCAAACCGTATCCACCCGATTGTATCCGGATTTATCTCAAGAAGCTTATCAAAATCCACTTTAAATTCATTTCCATCATCTTTTTTATCTCTATCATTTGTCGTTGTAGCAATATTACGAATCTTTTCATATTCATTTCTTCCATCCAGATATCCTTTGCCTATTCTAAACAGCTGAAATGCCGATACGAAAAATATTAAAGAAGCAATTATTAAGATTGTATTAGATAGCCAATGCTTCTGTCTCTGTTTTCTACGTCGATGCCGGCGACGCTTTCTTCTATTTTTTACTTCTCTCATTGTATCTCTTTTCTATCTCCGATTTACGTTTTTCCATCCTTCCTGTTACTTCTGCTCCATGATGTCAACAATCGTCTTTTCTGTCTGAACCATTCCCGGTGATGCAATCATTCCCATAAATCTCATTGTATCTTCCGGAGTTTTCCCATTGATCCCGTGGATTCCATCAATACTCACATCACTCATTGCCAGATTTACTGCCCGAAAAGCTGCATCCACTGCTACGATGCCTTTCATGGCGCAGCCGTGGTTTCCACCATCACAGATCATACCGGTAAGCCCGCTTGCCATGTTTCGGATAACCATATCGATCTGGTTTTCATTTGCACCTCTTAAAAAAGCCAGACCGCATGCCATTCCGGTCCCAGCTGCAATGCCACATCCGCAAAACGCGGAAAGCTTTCCGGAATATTCCTTTATGTACATTGTGATCAGGTAACTCAGCGCCGTTGCACGAAGAAGTATCTCTTCCTTTAGAGTTTCATAATGCACTTGATAATACGCAAATAAAGGCATTGTCGCAATAATACCATGTGCCCCACTTCCAGTGATACTCATTGCCGGTCGGTTGAGTCCCAACACTCTCGCCTCAATTGCTCCATTGCAGAGAAGCTGTGCTGTTTTCTTTTCATCTTCAGAAATAATCTGATCTTTATTCTCTCGCAGTAACTGTCTTGTAATTACTGCCCGTTCAGAGTGTATTCCTTCTTCCAAAAGCTCCATATTCATTGAAAAAGCATCTCGTATAAAACAGATTTCTTTTTCCGGCACCTTTCTTACATACTCAATAATATCATGAAGTGTATATTGATGTATCAAAGCAGGCTCTGCTTCCTTACAGATTTTTTCACTATCACATTCTTTTTCATGAACATCTTTTTTAATATCAACAGTTTCTTCGAAAATGACTTCTCCATTCTTTTCTATCTTTACTATATGTGTATGACTTTCACGAATGCAGACCTTACAACTATCTTTTTCTGTCTGGACTTCTGCATCTATTGTGATTGCAGATCCAACATGATCCATCCACACAGACACTTTTCCCTCTTCTACCTTCTGTGCTGCTTTTTCGTCATCTTCCCCTGTAATATTTGCAAGTGACTCCAGCCCCAATTCCGGCTCTGCTGCCACTGCTCCAAGTGCCGCAGCATAAAGATTTCCAAAACGGCTGGAATTCGGAATACCACATGTAAAAGCATTTTTATACATACCGGAATTTAGTGCCACATTTACTTTACACACTTCACCGTCTGTATGCTTCTTTGCTGTTGCAACCGCGAAAGCGATCGCTCCCGGTTCCGTCACCCCCAGGGCCGGTCTCATATCGTCTCTTATCAGCTCTGTCAGTTGATTCATATCCGGTCACCTCCCTTTGTAAATTCTACCATCTTTACACATCATACCACGTTCAACTGACCCGAATCAACTCCCTCTGATAACAGATACATAGAATAAGTTTATAGTTTTTTAATTTGGAGTTTATTGACTTTCTTTTTCATCGGCGTATGATAAAAGCAAACTTGTACGCCACAGCAAACGTACTGCGACGTATGAAAAGAAGTTCAGGAGGCAGATATTGTGAAAGAAAAATTTATGCGTTTTATGTCCGGAAGATACGGGATTGATTCCCTTGGAAATTGTCTTATTATCGTTGCAGTCATCACTATTTTTATATCTAATTTTACACAGAGCCGTCTTTTAGCAGTGCTCTCCTGGGCACTCATTATCTGGGCCTATTATCGCATTTTTTCCAAAAATATTTATAAGCGTTCTTCGGAAAACCAGAAATATCTGAATAAAACATATAAGATCCGCTGCTGGTTTGGAAAACAGAAAAATCTGCTCATGCAGCGTAAAACTCATCACATTTATAAATGCCCGACCTGCAAACAGAAAATACGCATCCCGAGAGGCAAAGGAAAAATCGAAATCCGCTGCCCAAAATGTAACACTACATTTATCAAAAAAAGTTAACTGATCCCATTTCCCGTCAGAAAGAGAGCATCTTATGTTTGGATATATAGCAATAAATAAAGCTGAGATGAAATTTAAAGACTACGATATGTACCATTCGTACTATTGTGGTCTTTGTAAGCGTTTAAAAGAAAAGTATGGTCACAGGGGACAGATGACGCTGTCCTTTGATATGACTTTTCTTATCGTTCTCCTTACTGGATTGTACGAGCCAGAGACAAAGATTGAAACTGTAAACTGTATTGCTCATCCTTTCGAAAAGCATCTTGCGCGAACGAATGAGTTGACAGATTATGCCGCAGCGGTTAATCTAATATTATCTTATTATAAATGTAAAGATGACTGGGAAGATGACCGTCACAAAAAAAGTTACGCTGCAGCCCGGCTTCTGGAACCTAAGATAAAAGCTGTTAAAAAGCTGTATCCCAAAAAATCCGAAGTGGTTTCTTCTAATCTAAAAAAGCTTTCTCAACTTGAAAAACAAAATGAGCCAAATCTTGATACCATGGCAGGACTCTTTGGCGAGATCATGGCCGAACTTTTTGTCTATCGACACGATGAGTGGGAAGACTCTCTCAGAAAAATAGGATTTTTCCTTGGTAAATTTATTTACTTGATGGATGCCTATGAAGACGTTGAAGATGATATAAAAACCGGCAATTACAATCCATTAAAAAAAGATTTTGAAACCAATGAAGATTTTGCCGGAAGCTGTCGAACACTTCTCACCATGATGATGGCAGAATGCTCCAGAGAATTTGAGCGTCTTCCGATTCTTTTACATGCAGACATCCTGCGCAACATTTTATATTCCGGTGTCTGGTGCCGTTATACTATGGTCACGGAAAAACGTGCAGGAAGCAAAGATAAGTTATCAGAAAAAAAGAAGAAATAACGCCGTACAGATCCGGCAAAATCACAGGAGATATATTATGTCAGATCCTTACAGCATCCTTGGTGTATCCCGAAGTGCCACAGACGACGAGATTAAAAAGGCATATCGCACTTTGAGCAGAAAATATCACCCCGATGCCAATATAAACAATCCAAACAAAGAACAGGCAGAAGCAAAGTTCAAAGAAGTACAGCAGGCATATCAGCAGATTATGCGCGAACGTGAATATGGAACTTCCGGAAGCTATAATTCTGCCGGTGGATATGGTCCATTTGGCGGTTTCGATGATTACGGCCCATTCCGTGGTTTCAACGCCGAATACCGTCAGACAAACTCTAATACAAACACTGGCGAAAACGAAGAAGATCTTCATCTTCGCGCTGCCGCAAACTTTATAAACAGTGGTCATTACCGGGAAGCACTCAACCTGTTAAATAACATTTCTTCACGGAATGCCCAATGGTACTATTACAGTGCACTTGCAAACTCCGGTGTCGGAAATAATGTTCTGGCCTTAGAACACGCAAGAGAAGCTCTCCGCCTTGAACCAGACAACTTCCAATATCAGATGCTTGTCAATCGTCTGGAAAGCGGTGGCACATGGTATCAACAGAGGCAAGGACCTTATCAGACTACTTTTTCTACTGGTAGCGGCTGGTGTATGAAGCTTTGTATTGCTAATCTTGTCTGCAATCTCTGCTGCAACGGATTATGTTGCGGCGGAGGTGGTGGAAATATGCCAGGCGGATATATTTAACACACGAAGTAAAAGAATGGTAAGTGAAAGGAGACGTCTTATGAACATTAACCGTACAAAACGCAATAAACTTTTAAGTGAAAAGATTATAAAAGGACTTGAATCCCGGAACATGGAAGGTTATTATACCGAATCAAAAGAGGAAGCTCTCAAAAAAGCTCTGGAGCTCATTCCCGAGGGCAGTTCTATTTCGTGGGGCGGCTCTATGTCAGTGGAAGAAATCGGCCTGACTGATGCTGTTTGCAATGGCAATTACATTGTTTACAATCGTAATGCCGCAAAAGATCCTGCAGAAAAAAGGAAGATGGAACTTGCTGCTCATGACTGTGATTTCTTCCTTGCAAGCTCCAATGCCATTTCTGAGGATGGTGTCCTTGTCAACATAGATGGATCCGCAAATCGTGTTTCATGCATCGCAGCAGGACCAAGAAACGTACTTATGATCATCGGCATGAATAAAGTTGTAAAAGATGTCGAAACCGCTTTATCACGTGCAAGAAATGAAGCTGCACCGATCAATGCACAGCGTTTTGGTCTTGACACTCCATGCTCCAAAACAGGAAGTTGCTTTGACTGTAAATCTCCGGATACTATCTGTTGCCAGATTCTGATCACCAGATATTCTAAAGTTCCAAAGAGAATCAAAGTAATTCTTGTAAATGATGACCTTGGCTTTTAATCATCGAAAAACAAATTTATTAAAAATGTAATTTTCCGAATTTTATTTATTGACTAAATCTCAGGTATTTGATAT
>JBJEMB010000240.1:0-1551 GCA_051879455.1 Lachnospiraceae bacterium | reverse complement strand
GGAAAGGCTGGCTTCAAAGGAAGCGACCGGATGGAAAATCTCAAAAAGGCACTGGACATGGGATACGAAAAAGAGGCAAAAAAGAAAGCCTTTGATTGTCTGGAGCAGATAAAGGGCTGTAAAGATTATCTGTTTATCACAGCGCCGGGTGAGTTAGGGGAAGATGTGGTGAAATGTCTCGGGTACCCTTACGAGACAATAAGGCTTCCGAAAATAACAAATACAAGAGTGGATACCTGTGAATGTGTCAGGATTTTTTGGAAAAATCAGGTGGATCTTATTCTTTTCTGCGGCGGTGACGGAACGGCCAGAGATATCTGCACTTTGAATGGGAGTCAGACTGTGGTCCCTGTTCTTGGGATCCCTGCCGGTGTGAAGATGTATTCCGGATGTTTTGCAGTAAATCCTCGTCTTGCGGGAAATCTTCTGAGGGAATATCTTTGTGGTCATCCGGTGTCTATGGAACTTCGCGAGGTGATGGACATTGATGAATCTGTCCTTGGAACACATGGAAACAGTCCGAAACTTTACGGATATCTTTCTTCCATAAATGAAGGCGCGAAGCTTCAGGGGGCGAAAGTGGCATCCTCTACTGTTTTTGAGGAGACGGAAGTACTGGCTCAGCACATGATAAAGAAGATGGAAGAGGATACACTGTATCTGATTGGTCCCGGAAGCACCACCTTTCATATAAAAGAATGTCTGGGGATCAATGGGACTTTGCTTGGTGTGGATGTAGTGAAAAACCGGACTCTCATTCAAAAAGATGCCGATGAAAAGAGGATTCTTGATCTCATAGAGAAAGAAGAGCGTACAAAGATCATTGTGACCTGCATTGGTGGAAGCGGTTTTGTGTTTGGCCGGGGAAATCAGCAGATCAGCGCCCGGGTGATCCAAAAGGTCGGGAAGGAAAATATACAATTGGCAATCACCAAGAGTAAGCTTGCCGGACTATGGCAAAAGCCACTGCTTGCCGATACGGGAGAGAGTGATGTAGATGAATATTTAAGCGGATATTACAGGATAGAATTTCATGAAAAAGAGTCTGCGGTTTACAGGCTGGAAGCGTAATGAGGTGGACAAATATTGGAGAAATTGTTATCATAAAAACGGAAAAAAGGTATTGTAATACGGAAATGAGATTAGATAAATGAGTGGTTGTAAGAAGATAAGAAAAAGATATAAAAGATGCGTTTCGGCGGTTTTGGCATTTCTGCTTTGCCTGAGTATGGGAAGTGTGTCACTGGCATCAGGTGTATCTCAGACAGATGAAAAGAACGAAGAGCTTACCGCAGAAGAGAAGATGAAAGAGGAGCTTGACAAGGTGTATAAGATCCCGACAGAGTCCAATTCGTGGGAAGGGTGGAAAGAGGGCCCGGGGACATATGGGGAAGCTGCCATTGTCATGGAAGTAGAGACGGGAACGATCCTTTATGCAAAAGATATTGATTCGAAGCAATACCCTGCAAGTATAACAAAAGTGCTGACGGCTCTTGTGGCGCTTGAAAATTCGCAGATGTCGGATAAAGTAACATTTTCCCATGACTGCGT
>JBJEMB010000239.1:0-1553 GCA_051879455.1 Lachnospiraceae bacterium | reverse complement strand
CCATGTCCGATGCTTGAAAATCCAGAAAAATTAAGGAGTATGGTCGCAGGGACAGAAGCGCATTCAACAGATCTTCAGTCTCCAGAAACAGCCGATCATCTATGTGCAAAATGTGACAGATATGCAGAGAATTGGAAACCGGTTGCGGATGAATTGTGGAAGGAGAACAGAGCAAATAAAGGAAAAGCGGATTAAGTGAGGATAAAGGCATGTTTTTTGGTGGCTCTAAGAGAGAAAGCCAGGCAGCAAAGTGGATAATTCAGGTAGTAACAGCCTGTATTCTAGTTTACTTAGGAATACGCCATTTGGATGTAGTAGCAGGTGCAATTACATGGCTAGTAAATTTGTTTAAGCCGTTGCTGCTTGGAATTATCTTTGCACTTGTGTTGAATGTTCCGATGTGCCCAATAGAAAAAATACTTTTTCAAAAAAGGGATGGATTAAAAGCTCAGAAGGCCAGACGGGGAATGGCGATTGTACTTTCACTCTTTTTAGTATTTAGCATATTTTTAGGAGTCGCGTTTCTTGTAATTCCAGAAATTTTAGATGCAATACCTTTAGTGAATGATAATATTCTTCGTATTACAGAACAGATTGATTCACAGAATAGGAAGCTTGATATCGAAAGCTTTACTTTTATAAAGCTGCTGCCTCAACTTGATATTGACTGGTCTGGAATCAGGACATCACTGAACAACTGGTTTATGGAGAGTAGAAGTACAGTTATGAATTATGCGATGGAAGTAGCAGCAGAGGTTGGCAGTGCTTTGGTCAATGTTGCGATTGGACTGGTTTTCTCAATATATTTTCTATATAACAAGGAAAAGCTAAAAAGGCAGACGGGGCATTTGATAAAAGTCTGGCTTCCGACAATTTTTGGTCAAGGTTTGATTCATGTGGCTTCTGTTTTTAGTCTGGCATTTAAAAGTTTTATTGCGGGGCAGACAATAGAAGCAATTATTCTAGGTACTCTTTGTACGGTAGGGATGTTCCTTCTGCGTCTGCCATATGCACCGATGGTGGGAGCTTTGGTCGGTGTAACTGCACTTATTCCAATTGTTGGGGCGTGGACTGGTACGATTGTCGGAGCCTTTATCATATTAACAGTTGATCCGTTTAAAGCATTGGTGTTTGTGATTTTTTTCGTGATTTTGCAACAGGTGGAGGGGAATGTTATATATCCTCGTGTTGTGGGGTCTTCGATAGGTCTGTCAGCCATATGGGTGCTTGCTGCAATCACGGTCGGTGGCCGATTAGCAGGTCCAATAGGAATGTTTCTTGGAGTTCCTGCGGTTTCTGCATTGTATACACTATTAAAAGAAGCCACCATATGGAAAGAACATCATCCTTCCCCAAATAAGAATAAACTTCCCCAAGAATCAAAGATATGAAAGGAATGGAAATAATTATGACAAAGGAAAAACGTTTATTTACATCGGAGTCTGTGACGGAAGGACATCCGGATAAGATGTGTGATGCAATTTCTGATGCAGTGCTTGATGCATTGATGAAACAGGACCCTATGAGCCGTGTGGCATGTGAGACGGCGGTTA
>JBJEMB010000238.1:0-1559 GCA_051879455.1 Lachnospiraceae bacterium | reverse complement strand
TGGAAATTTGAGAGACCGATTGCTTTCAGTTTTCCAGCCTTATATGCATCTTCAAGAGCCTTCCATGCCTCCCTGTTTCCATTCACATAACGGTCTTCACTCTGATTTACTTTTATCCATGGTTGCGGACTGTGAATAATCATCATATCAAGATAATCCAGTCCCATCTTTTTGATAGTTTCATCAATACCAGCCATGGCTTCATCATATGTTTTGTGTTCCGCAGCTACTTTTGAAGTAACAAAAATCTCCTCTCTTGGAATACCACAGTTCCTGATTCCTTCACCGACTCCACGCTCGTTTCCATATGCCTGTGCAGTATCAAAATGTCTATAACCGACATTAACTGCTTCCTTTATCGCATCCGCCACTATATCATCATGAATGAACCATGTACCAAGTCCTAACTGTGGTATCTTTATTCCGTTATTTAATGTTAATATATTATTAAACATCGAATTGTCTCCTTTTCCCATTATTTGTTTTCGTCCAGCAAAATCACGCCTTGCTCCGGATTTTTATCAATTGCTCCAACAATCTTATGGGGAACATATGGTTCTTCCAGATATGCTATATCCTGGGCAGTTAATTTTACTGCAAAAGCTCCCGCTGCGTCATCTAAATAACTTGTTTTTGTAGCTCCAATAATCGGCGATACAATCCCCTTTTCCCACTGCCATGCAATGGCAATCTGTGACATTTTACAGTTATACTTTTCGGCAAGCTCCGCTACACGATTAACTATCTGCATGTCTTCTGCTTCAGTCTTGTCATATTTTCCCATGGCAACCTTATCCGTAGTTCCACGAAGAGAATCTGACTTCCACTGCGCTCTTGCCAGATGTCCGGCTGCAAGAGGACTATATGGCATTAGCGAAACATTCATTTGCTTACAAATTGGTATCAATTCCCTCTCGTCTTCTCTATAAAGCAAATTATAATGATTCTCCATCGCCGAAAACGGTGTCCATCCATTATTCTTTGCAACTACCTGCATATTGTGAAACTGATACCCATACATCGCAGATGCGCCAAGTGCCCGAACCTTTCCTGATTTTACAAGTTCATGCAATGCTTCCATGGTTTCTTCTATCGGCGTATCATAGTCAAATCTATGAATGATATATAAATCAAGATAATCGGTTCCAAGACGTGACAAGCTGCCGTCTATTTCCCTCATGATTGCCTGTCTTGATAAACGACCTTCATTAAAATATACCTTGGATGCAATCACAACCTGATTCCTTGCTATGTTTTTCTTCAGCGCTCTTCCCAAGTATTCCTCACTTGTTCCGGCTGAATATCCATTTGCCGTATCAAAAAAGTTATATCCCAAATCAAGTGCATGCTTGATAAGCTTCTCACTCTCAGCTTCATCCAGCGTCCAGTCATGCATGGTTCCTGCTTTTCCAAAACTCATGCATCCCACACATAATTTTGATACTTCTATATCTGTATTTCCAAGTTTGCTGTATTCCATAGTCCACTCCTTATTTTAACCTGGCATACTCTTTTTCTGATACTGCCTCGCACCACTCATTGGAGCAGTCTACTCCGGG
>JBJEMB010000237.1:0-1572 GCA_051879455.1 Lachnospiraceae bacterium | reverse complement strand
GCTGACGATGAGGACAACGAACCCGTATAACCAAGAACAGGCATGATGCCTGGGGCAATCTTCGGATTGCCTTTACATAGTTCCCGCTTTCAAAAAATAAAATATTTTGTGTTTTTGAAAGTGACCTCTTGCATATACTATTAGCAGACAGTATAATAAATACATCGAAGCAGTTTCAAGAAATGAAAAATCTTCAACTTTTGAAAGCGGGTGACTATATGAAAACAATTACGAGAGCAAAGTATCTCGATAGAATCATTGAACTGAATGGCACTCCTGACATCAAGATCATCACGGGTATTCGTCGATCCGGTAAGTCTAAACTGATGCAGGCATATATTGATTATCTGAAAAGCCATTTTGAAAACATCAATATCATCTTCATTGACTTCATGGACTTGACTTATGAAGAAATAAAGGAATATCATGCGTTACACAGCTATGTAGAGGAGCATTATCAGCCTGGAAAAACAAACTATCTGTTTGTGGATGAGGTTCAGATGTGTCCTAAGTTCGAGTTGGCAATCAACAGCCTTTATTCCAAGGGCAAGTACGACATCTATGTAACCGGCTCCAATGCTTTCCTGCTGAGTGCAGATTTGGCAACTCTGTTTACTGGACGCTACATTGAAATTCATGTATTCCCTTTTAGTTTCCAGGAATATTGCCAGTATTATGATGATATTGGTGATAAAGATAAGCTCTTTGATGATTATTCTATCAAGGGCGGTTTAGCAGGTTCTTACGCTTACAGAACCGAAAAAGACAGAACAAACTATATCAAAGAAGTCTATGAAACCATTGTCACAAGAGATCTGGTACAGAAGTACGCTCTGCCAGACACTTTGGTTTTACAACGTCTGAGTGAGTTCCTTATGGATAATATCAGCAATCTGACTTCTCCTAATAAGGTCAGTCAGCTGCTGACAGCGAATGAGACCCCAACAAATCATGTAACCGTTGGCAAGTACATTAAGTATTTGTGCAATGCCTTCGTATTTTATGATATTAAGAGATACGACATCCGTGGCAAGAAATATCTTGAAAGCTCCGAGAAGTTCTATCTGTGTGATAGCGGTATTCGATATGCAATACTTGGAAGCAGAAATATGGACTATGGCAGAGTATATGAAAACATCGTTTGTATCGAACTTCTTCGCCGTGGGTACGATGTTTATGTTGGCAAGCTCTATCAAAAAGAAATAGACTTTGTTGCTCAGAGGGGCAGCGAAAAAATTTATATTCAGGTAAGCGACAACATTTCCGGACAGGAAACATTTGAGAGAGAATGTTCCCCTCTGTTTCAGATTAGAGATGCTTATCCGAAAATGATTATTGCCCGAACCAAACATCCCAAATATAGCTATGAAGGAATTGAGATCCACGATATAGCTGACTGGTTGCTGCAAGAATAAGCAAGGCTAAATATCTCCGTCATTCTCTTTTGGAATGATGGAGATATTTTTATGATGATGGAGATTGTAGAACAGAAAACTGTGTCAGGTTGCAAAAATCCTTTCTGGAATACTTACATAGCAGTCATGCACTACGGTGTGTGGCTGCTTATTTTTT
>JBJEMB010000236.1:0-1576 GCA_051879455.1 Lachnospiraceae bacterium | reverse complement strand
GTGAAGTGATTACTGTGGGAGCCGGTGCTGATGCAGTAGATTTTAAACTGGTCAGCCTGTGCCAGAAAGGAGACATTGTTGTGACGCAGGATTATGGTGTGGCAGCAATGATTCTGGGAAAAGGCGCTTATAGCATCCATCAGAGTGGCAAATGGTATACAAATGAAAAATTGTTGGAGAAACTCATAGCGAAATTGATTTCTCAAAAACAGTGAAATACAGGATTCTATTTCCTCGCATGGGTCGTGTATTTATTATAGTGTAGAAGATATAATTTCCCTATAAAACAGATCGTTTTCTATTTGATGTTTGAAATTGTAAAAGAGAGGGATAATTATGACGTATGATTTGGAAAAAGAAAAACAAGAAGCAATCGATGCAGGTAATCGGGCATTGAGAAGTCTCAGGGAGGCACAGGGGAATTTGAACAGTGCAAAAAACTGGGGAATCTGGGATATGTTTGGTGGGGGATTCATTTCTACTATGGCCAAACATTCCAAAATGGACCGGGCGAAACAAAACATGGAGCAGGCGAGATATGATCTTAGAAATTTCAGTAGGGAACTGAATGATGTCAATATGACATGTCATCTCGATATTGAAACAGGCGATTTTCTTTCTTTTGCTGACTGGTTTTTTGATGGATTTGTTGTAGACTGGATGGTGCAGGATCGGATCAATCAGGCTTCCCGCCAGGTTGCAGAAGCAATCCGCAGAGTAGAAGGAATCCTCAGGCAGCTTCAAAATTATTAATAGTGTTTTGTGAAATGAAGTCAAGGGCAGTAATTTATGGGATTTTCGTAAATTACTGCCTTTTTCGTTTATCAGATAATTCCATTGCGGTGAATTTTTGATGCCAAGAGAACTTACACAAGCAACCGAAAAATTTTCCTATTGCGCAGAAACAGGATATGATAGAATATCAGTGTAAGCGGCAGAAGGAATGCCTGGATTCAGAAAGTAAATGGACAAATGATTTTATTGGTAAGGAAGAAATGACAGATGGGAAATAATGTAGTAGTACAGGTGATAGGATTGATTGGTACGGCACTGTTTTTTATGTCATATCAATGTAAAAGCAACAAAAATCTGTTTAGAGTGCAATTTTTATCATATCTATTTTATACCACTCACCTGATTTTATTAGGGGCTGTAACAGGTGGGGTCAGTTACATAATAAATGGAATTCGTTCTTTTTGCCTTGGGAGTAAGATAGATTTCTTGCGCAGCAGGAAAATGTGTGTCATTATTTGCATGCTGCAACTTATGACACTTATTATTACATGGTCAGGATGGCTGTCACTTTTGCCGGTTGCAGCAAATATTGCATCAACGATCGGTGGTTATACACATAATGCACGTAAAATACGAATTGCTGGAATGTTTGTGAATTCCCCATTGTGGATCATATATGATATTATAGTCGGCTCATGGGCGGGGATTCTGGATGAGCTTGTCAGCGAAGGATCTATGATTATCTCCATTGTCCGGTATGGATGGAAGGAACTTGACAAGGTAAATTCATAATTTCCAGGAACATTGTAGATACAAATATGTGTTGAGAATACTTTTGGCT
>JBJEMB010000235.1:0-1584 GCA_051879455.1 Lachnospiraceae bacterium | reverse complement strand
TTTCATGTGCACCTTCTACAATCCCCAAATATGCGAATTAAAGTACACTATTTTCTTATTTTGACGCGAAATGCTATGACTAATACTGTCTACGTATTTTCCTAATTGTCCATGTCTGTTCTTTTCTGACTGAATCACCTCTGTACTGCTTAAGACATCATATTCAGCACCTACCGCTTTAGGTATGTCTCTTTTTTGATATCTCACCAGTTCTAACATGTCTCCATCATTTAGCTCATATGCCCTTAGCTTTGCCATTTTTGTTGCACCCTTTATGCTCCAACCCATCGGTCTGGAACTCATCCTACTGGACAATACATGGCTTACATGACCTTCTGTGCTGCTTCCTTTTACTCCATCCTGATGTCTTAATCTTAGTTTTGCAGCCGTCCAGTTTGAAAGAATATATTCCTTTGCCTCTGCAATTCGCTTCATTCCCGTTTCATTCTCCAGACACCCTTCTATGCGTTCCACGATTTCTTCAAATTCCTTTTTGCTTTTGCTTCGTATCGCAGTTCTCAACTCATCTGCTGCATCCTCCCGGCTGTCTTTCATATGGCTTGTCAGCTTCATCAGATACTTTTCAAGATGAAATTCATCCAGTACATAGGTGATGCCTGCCATTCGTTTCATGCCGGACTTGATCCATCCTCCGCCATCTGCATTTAGATAAATTTTCTTTACTTTATCCAGATCATAGTGATTATCGATATACTCATAAACCTCGTCCCAGAAAGCAGTGTTTTCTTCTCCATAGCTGGTTCCGCAAAAGTAATAAGGATTCACAAGCTTATGTCGTTTGCTTTTGGGTGCCTCTTTTTCAATTCCTTCATGAACATAAACAAGTTTTGTAATCAGACAGTTATTTTTCTGATGGTTCTCATTTTCCTCCAGATCACCTTTTTTCTCACGGAACTGTAAAGAAGCATGATCCTCATCCGCCTCGATATACAGGTACTCTACTTCTTTTTTCTTTTCCGGCTTTTCTTCATTCCGGGGGAATTCCAATTCATGAATCTTATTTTTGACGGTCTGTTTTTTAACATCCGTTGTCAGGCTGGTTTCTTCTCCACCCCGGCGATAGGAAGTCTGGACAGCCTCTTTGAGCATTCTCGCCAGAGCATCTTCGCTTATCCGTTCATGCTTTTCCAACCCCATAATTCGGTCGAGCAGATATTCACATTTACCGGTCTCCCTGTTTTTGAATAGAGTTTTTTCATATGTGACGGTTCCCAATGAAGTGATTAACTGCTTCGTTGTGTGGGATTCCACTACCCAGTGCTGCATGCGTTTCTGGCTTTTTCTGAGCATTTCATTCATTTCTTCTAATGATTCCTGTATCATTCTTATGCCCAAACTGTGTAGCTCCTCTGTGAGTCCAAGAACATACTCAGCCAGCTTTTGAGGTTCTTTCATAAAATTATCTTCAAGTTTTTCAAATCTGTTGATGCATTCTTCTTCAAAATATTTTATACTGTTAATCATAGAGGACACCTTCCTTTGTTTGTATTAGTTCGTTGCTAAATACTTTATCACAAAGTGGTGTCCTCTTTTCATTTAATCCGAATAAAATTTTACGCTAGC
>JBJEMB010000234.1:0-8697 GCA_051879455.1 Lachnospiraceae bacterium | reverse complement strand
TAAACGAAAAGAAGATGCAGATGAATGGCTTAATCAGGTTCAGAAAGCTTTCCCTGAATGTCCAGTCTATTATAGTCCCCTTTCCTGTAGCATTGCCTGCCATGTAGGTGTAAATGCCGTGGGCATCGGAGTTTCTGTCATTACTGACAGGGCTTAGAAATAACAGATACCTCTCTTTTATACAAACCAATGCTATCTTTAGTCTATCTATTATGCTATGATATATCATAGTAAGATATTTCAAAAAAGGCAGATAATGGAGAATACTATGAGTGATGAATTGGGAAAACAATTAGAACAAATACTCAGGAATGCCGGTGCTGCATTAGTAGGCTACGCAGACTTAAAAAATTTCAATCCATTTGGGTTCCCTACAGGGATTTCTGTAGCGGTTCCGATACCAAAAGATATTGTTTTTGGTATTGAAGATGGTCCAACTTTAGCTTATCACGAAATGTACACCACTTTAAATAATAAGCTAAATGATATCGTGACAGAAGGTGTCCAGTTTCTGGAAAGTCAAGGTTACCGTGCTTATGCCCAGACTACCCAAAACGTATCGCTGGATAAAGACTGGATCAGTCCTCTTCCCCACAAAACGGTTGCAACCACGGCGGGAATCGGCTGGATAGGGAAAAGCTGTCTTCTTGTAACACCGGAATATGGTTCTGCCATCAGAATTTCATCTTTGCTGACTGATGCCCCACTTCCATGTGCAACGCCTATCACCAGTTCAAAATGTGGTGACTGCACACGTTGTGTGGACGCATGCCCGGCTCATGCATTAAAAGGCACTTTATGGAAAGCTCAAATGCCCAGAGAAGAGATTTTTGACAAAGACATCTGTTATAAGACTCAAAGAGAGATCATGTTAGAGCGTACAGGGATTGATACTGATCTGTGCGGAAAATGTTTTGTTGTATGCCCATATACGAGAAACTATCTCGCTCGAAAATAATTTCCGGAGGTTTCGATATGAAGAATCATTGTAGTAGGTTTATTACGGTGTTATGTGTTATTCTCATTTTCTCACTTGTCGGCTGCCAATCAAAAAAAGGCATCTCTAGTGAAAATAATACCTCTAATAGTAATACTGAATTTTTGACCGATCATGAATGGGTTCACTATACAATCTGTAATGAAACCATCTCGTTTCATGATGACGGAAGCTTTTCCTTCTATTGCGCCTGTGGAAGTCCTGTGGGAAATTACGATTTATTTGACAGCTATAAATATGATGAAGAGACTTCCGAAATCACTCTTTTACCGGAAGATGACGATAACATCATTAAAATATTGAGATATGAGAAATCCAGACTCTTACTGAAATGCAACGATGGCATAAAAGAGTTCTTCGATAACGGGGATCCTCTTGTGTCCAACAGCTATACTGATGACGCCTATGATACAGAGAATTATACCCTGGGATTCAGCTCTTATATTGCAATCGTAAACAAAAACGGAGACTCTCTCACCAGCGCTCCTTCTTGCTATGACGCAGATGTCCCTGAATATAAAGATTATTTACTCGAAGAAAAACTTGCAGATAACATTACATATGGCGAGTGGGATATGCAGGTAACCCAAACAGAAGAAGGCGAAGAGATCAAACACAGTTATAAAGAACTGTCTGACGAACAGGTTAACAAAATGCTGGAAGGAGGTCCTTCCAGCGGTTATGTCTGGTATAACAACAATGCAGAAATTGAAAAAATAGTCTTTTTTGGGAAAACAGTTATCCAACAATAATAACAATAGATTCATGAAAAAATTCTAATTTTTTCAAATCATAATGACCGTAATTCAGTAATTATCTTATCAATGTCGATATCAATACAAATACTTTGCTTTCCAATCTCATCAGGTGCGAATGCTTCTCCATAATTAATGCACGCATAAATAGCACTTGGATTTTGGGCAGTCATACGCCAAAAAGGATATTTAATAATACCTGGTGTATTGCCCCCAACACCTAACTCTAAAAACAGGATATTTTCCCCCTCATGTCGCTGCAAGAAATCCATATAACACCGCTGTGCGACGTGCCATCCGGCGTCCTCTACAAACGTACTGTCACTGCGCAGATTAACATTCATTAATTTCCCACATTTCGGACAATGAGGAAACAACTCAGATGGGACTTCCATTTGAGGAGATTTCCCATTTTCTATCGCCAGATCATTGGTTTCTGTAATAGTGTATCCTTGAGCCTCTATCATGCTACGTATACTATCCTCATTATCGTACGTTTCATTATGACAGGGAGTACTGCACTGAAACAACCCATAATCCCCTTGTGTATAAAAAATTCTATGTTTATCAAATCCTGCCTTTTGGAAACAATGATCCACATTCGTCGTCAGCACAAAATAGTTTTTATCCTTCACTAGCGTAAGCAAATTATCATATACTGGTTTTGGAGCATTCATGTAACGGTTTACCCAAGTGTGACGACTCCACCACGCCCAATATTCTTCCAGACTCTGAAAGGGATAAAATCCGCCCGAATAAATATCACTGATATGATACTTGTCTGCGAAATCATGAAAATACCGTTCAAAACGTTCCCCAGAGTAAGTAAAACCTGCTGCAGCAGATAATCCTGAACCAGCTCCAATGATTACCGCGTCCGCGTCATTCAATGCAGTTTTTAACCGATTCAATTTATCCGAGTAGGTTTCGGTAGATTTGTTCGTCATATTCCTTAAAAACATTAAAGATCACCTCGCCCTGAAGATAAACATTGTTTTTCATTAATAGTTATATCAGTAAAATTAGAACTCATAAGGAGGATTGCCGGAAAAGTCAGCGATTACACCATGAGCATCCTCCAGATAAAACACTTCGAAAGCCGGGTTGTCAGCGGTCTGATAATTACCCTTGACAATGGGATTTTCCAAAGCAGCTTCCTTTATGGCCTTATCATCAACAAAAACAGCCTTACCACTCAGACGGATCCACTGATAGCTGGGTGAAGAAACACTAATCTGGACGTAAGGATTCGCCTGCAATTCTTTATATACGTCCTTGAAGTTGCCAGTGTTAAACCACAGCTTACCATCTTTCTCAAAGCTAAACATAAAAGGACGGCACTTTGCCTTTCCATCCTGCGAAACGGTTGCCAGATACTGTACAGGATTCTCTGTCAGGAATTCAGATACTTTACTCATAATTATACCTCCATAATCATATTTATTTGTCAGCTGATTTTAGCACAAATGAAACAGGTTTATTGCCCCACTCGTTGTAACTTTCTAGCTTACAACCACAATATATCACGCCTTTGTTGTAATGCCAATGATTACAACGTTTTTTGAGAAGATTTAACAAGGTGTAATCATTGACATTACATCTCGCTTCAACTATAATCAGGTCTATGAATAAGAGGTGAATTATATGCAATTTTCTTCAAGACTCCCTGTTGCGGTACACATATTACTGGCAATCGTTGAATTCGAGGGTAAGGAAAAGACAACATCTACATTTCTTGCTGGAAGTGTAAATGTTAATCCAGTCATTATACGGAACACTCTTGGACAACTCAAAGCCGCCGGACTCGTCACGGTAAAGGCTGGAGAGGGTGGATCTTCCCTTGCAAAAAAGCCAAAGGATATCACTTTGATGGATATTTTTAATGCTGTTGAAAAAGAAGAAGCGCTATTTCATTTTCATGAAAATCCTAATCCGGACTGTCCTGTTGGTAAAAATGTTCATGCCGTATTGGATCGCAGACTCTTTTCTATACAGGAAGCAATGCGAGAACAGATGGAATCCGTTACTTTGCAAGACCTAATTGACGATATGGACAAAATACGTGCGCAATAATAGCCCCCTCTCTTTTCTTCTCATATGCCATTTTGTCTAAACAGACAGATCTCCGTCAATTAACACCGAAAACCTTGCCCACGCTGCAAGCCCTGCCCCATGCATGAATTCTCCGGAAGCCACTATTTTCTTAAACTCCTCAAATGACAGTTCTTCGTTTTTTAAAACTTCTGCTTCATCCAGGCACTGATCACTGCATTCTCCACAGACAGCAGCAAACAAATGTATTTTTTCATTTGTAGAGCCAAATGATGGATAAAATGCGCCCAAATTTATCAACTTTTCCACACGATATCCTGTTTCTTCCAAAAGCTCTCGTTTCGCTGCTTCCTCCGGCAGTTCACCCGGATCAATCAGACCACCTGGAAGTTCTCTTTGCCAGGATCTGATTGGATAACGATATTCTCTAAGTGTTACGATATTTTGTCCATGGATTGGAAGGATACACACCCCCTCCTTCATTTCCAGATAATCATAAGGACATATTTTTCCATTTACTCTTACTTGATCCGATACAATGGTAAATCTTCCACTTGTATTTTTTTGAGATGAAATGGTTTCAAATGGTTTCGTATCATCATTCAAAAAAGCTGCCAGAAAGATTGCCGGTGAATTCCAATATATTGTGATTTCATTCAACGAATAACATTCCCATATATCCAGGAAACATTTCATCGGAGGCGTCCCCGGTACTATTAACCATTCCGCCTTTTCATCCACCGGATTCTCATTTGGTCCCCCTACTACAAATCCAGGAATTGTATTTTCTAACCCGTCAGATACTGTAACTCTGTTATGTGGATTCTGATAAGAATTATTTCCAACTGCAGTGATATAACTGTACCCTGTTGCATTCACCCCCAACAGATAATCCATTTGATGCACCACTGCTTCTTTCCACTCTTCTGTCGGATTCAAAAGATCTGCTGTTGCCAGAATCATTGCACGATTCATGAGCACCATATTACTTCCCCATCCATAATCTTCCGTTTCCATTGCAACAAGATAACCACTGTTTTTGCTCATTCTTATGATATGCTCTGCCATTTCAAGAAAAGCAGTTTTAAATTTGTTCTCCAGATATGATTCTTCAACTTTTTCTTCTTTCATGATCCATCTCTGCAATACTGCCCATCCGGCGAGCCCTGCTACATCGCTCCAACCCATAGCTGTCAGATCTTGTATTTCATCTACCAGCTTTTCTGCAAATGAAAGATATTTCTTTTCCCCGGTTACCTGATACAATTCTACTGAAGCCCACAAGCGTTCATCCCTATCATCTATATCTGCATAATCTCCAGTATTGCATCCCTCCGGGTTTGCAAATCCAATGAATTCCGGATGCTCTTCTAACCAGCCCCAGGCTCTTTCTGCAGCGCAGATTGCTTTCTGAGCAAATTCCTCATCAAATGCACGGTACAATCGCGCTGCCAATGCCATAATAGCAGCAAAATCTGCTGTTGCCATGGTGGAAGCCGGGAACAGAATCATCTGCCTTTTATCCTCATGTGGCATGACAAAATTTGCATGTCTCATAGAGGTCAATTTATGACATACACTTCCATCTTCTCTCTGCATTTTAAAAAGCCACTTTAGCTCATACATGCATTCATTCAGGATATCCGGCATCTCATTAGCACTTTCCGGAATATGAAGAGATGCCTGAAAGCTTTCCGGGAAAAATATATATGCATATAGGATATGCGCAAGCGCTGTTGCCGCAGCTGTCGTATATCTTCCATAATCGCCGGCATCATGCCATCCACCTTTCACGTCATATCGCTTGATTTCTTCCGCATTCTCAGAAGTTATCTTTTCATAATCCTCAAGAAGAACTGCCATATCTTCGTGACAACTCTTTCTCTTGAATATTCCTGCATATTTTTCTTCCAATTCCATGCCACAACGCTGATAATATAATGCCTTGCACAAAATCTGATTTAATGTATCATAGACATTATCCATAATTCGAAGCGAAACACCTTCTCCTTCCCCTTCACAAACGGTATAATATCCTTCTTGCGTAAGTTCAGAAAAATCTGCTCTCCAAATATAATCTCCTGAATCTTTATCCAATCCAAAATAGTCGGCTTTCTTTTCCAAAACAACAGTATTTTTATCTTCTTTATATATTTTAATTACTTTTTCGTTGCTATTTCCTGCATCTTTCTGATTATCTGCTTTTTCAGCCAGTATAACTGTTTTCCTGCTATCTGGCAGATACCCTGCCTGATTCATATAAATCCTCATTGTATTATCCTTTCTGTATCTGTGGCTATTTTATTGAATATTCAATCCTGCTTGTCTCTTCCCCATTGCTTTGAATCACATCACGATACCAGTATGCCGAATCTTTAAGAATTCTCTTTTGTGTCTGATAATCCACATAAACCAGGCCGAAACGCTCAGAATATCCTTTCGCCCACTCAAAATTATCCATCAGTGACCACTGAAAATATCCCCGCAGATCAATTTCTCCTGCTGCGCGTTTTAATTCATGCAGATATCTTGCCAGGAAATCAATTCTGTTTGGATTATGTACTTTTCCGTCCAATGAAACTACATCATGTCAGGAAAGTCCATTTTCCGTGATATAAATTGGCTTCTGATAGCGCTCATATAAAAACTTTGGTCCCCAGTAGAGTGCCTCTGGCGTCACCGACCAGTCAATGGCAGTCTTCGGGAATCCCTCATACCTTTTTACATCTTCCGTCTTCCCGTCTGCTCCCATGCGAATACATCTTCCGTTGTAGATATTTTGTCCATAAACATCAATCGGCTCTGAGATCAATTTCATATCCTCATCTGTGATCTTTGGAAGATATTTCTCATACCTCTTTAACCCTTCTTCCGGATAATGTCCTAAAAGTACCGGGTCTGACCACCATGGTATATTCCATGTCCAGTTACGATTATCCGGCTGAAGGGAAAACATCATCTGTCTTGCTGCTTCAATATCTTCTGGTTTCTCTGTCTCCGGATAACACATACCACAAGTCGGTGCATAACCTATTGTAAGCTTCTGTTTTCCATATTGACGCAGCATCTGAACAGCTTTTCCATGAGCCTTAAGTGCATTATGTGCCATTTCAAATGTATCGCGAAGCGGCATTTTAAGTCCCGGCGCATGCTCTCCTGTCAGAAATCCAAGTCCCACAAAGCACTGTGGTTCATTCAATGTAAAATAATGAGTCACTCTGTCGCTGAACCTTTCTGCCACCAGTTTCGCATACTCGCCAAACCACTCTACAATCTGCGGATTCATCCAGCCACCACGTTTGTAAATCTCATAGGGCAGTTCCCAATGATATAATGTAATATACGGCTCGATTCCATTTGCCAGAAGTTCGTCAATCAAGGTATTATAAAATGCAATTCCCTTTTCGTTCACACGTCCGAATCCTTCCGGAAGGACTCTGGACCAATCAATCGAAAAACGATATGCCTTAAGTCCCATTTCCTTCATGATCCTGACATCCTCGCGATATCTGTGATAATGGTCACATGCCACTTCTCCGGTATGCTCCTCAAACACATGCCCCGGCTCTCCGGTATAAACATCCCAGATGTGCAGACCTTTTCCTTCACCATTTACAGCTCCTTCAATCTGATAAGCGCTGGTTGCCGCTCCCTACACAAAATCTTTTCTAAATGCCATCCTAATTACCTCCTTTTATTATGAAATAGTGCTACCTTCATTGATCCATCCGATCACAGAGTGTGATTCCATGATGCTTACACTAGGCAACCACATCACAAAACGTCATTACAGCTACGACTGAATCTTTATCTCCGGCATGTGTTCCCATCTTTCTATCTCTAAAGTTTCTATATATTCTGCAAGCTCATCTGCCATTTCCTGAGCCTCCGGTATTCTCAGATGTCCCGGTGTTCCCTTTCCGTTCCGTTTAAAAGTATACTGTGTGATCTTCGGATCTTTCATCTCCTGTACCACCTGCACGATGGAACGATCCCAGTTTTCGTCATGCTGAAGCAATGTCGTACAGCAAACAATCTGTGCGTCAGGATATTGATTCCTGAGTTTCCCAAGGAAGACACCATACTGTTCTCTCCAGAGAACAGATTTCTCTCCATCATAATCTTCTTTCATATAATCCTGGGGGTGACTGTCGTTTTGCCCAATTGCTACGATTACTACCTGTGGAGTATATTCGGAAAAATCCCATTTCACAGGTGCCCCGAAAACCGGATTATAATGGATCGTATCCCATGCTGTCTCCATACCGATTGCATCTGGCTCATAAAACCATCCCGTTTTGTCCATGAGTGCGATTCCGCCCTGTGCAATATCATGAATCTGGGCATTCAGCTTCCTTGCAGTCATCCACGCATAGGAATACCAGCTATTGGAATATTCCCCATTATGCTCCGGATCTTCTTTTCCAACATAATCCACTGCTTCGGATACTTCTCCGGCAGAAACTGAATCTCCGTAAACTTCAATCTTGCGTTTTGGTTTTGCCGGCATATCAAGAAGTTTCCCGTCGTCATCAATCTCAAAGCAAAGTACAGTCAGTTCATGGCAGGAATCCTGCCGTTTAAAAAATAACACTTCATGTTCATCTGTCACCGTGTTCTCCACCGGAATATCCAGAATAGCTGCACCTTCACTTGGGAGTAACAGAGACATCTGCTTACCGTCCAGTATGTATCCTAGGAAATTGTCCCAATATGCATGTTTATTTTTGACATGAATTTTCAATACATTACCGGTAAATTTCATTCCCACTGAAGTGCAGGGATATACAAATACCGGCTCCTTCGGGTTGCTCCAGTCAATTCTCCCACAATACTGCAATTTATTGTTGTCTGCATCGATCCTCATATTTCTCTCCTATCATTTTAATCACA
>JBJEMB010000233.1:0-1589 GCA_051879455.1 Lachnospiraceae bacterium | reverse complement strand
TCAGCGGCGTGGATCCATTAAAATGTATGAAGTGCGGAAAATGTTCAGCATCCTGTCCTTCCTTTAATGAAATGGATATCAAACCGCACCAATTCGTATCTTATGTTGTCAATGAAGATATTGAATCTCTTGTAAATTCGAAATCTCTCTGGAAATGTCTTTCATGTTTTGCATGTGTGGAGCGCTGCCCGAGAGATGTGAAACCTGGAAAATTGATTGATGCAGCCAGACAGCTGGTGGTAAGGCAGAAAGGTCAGGATTATCTGAAGGCAGAAGAGATTCCTGAACTCCTTGATGAAGAGCTTCCGCAGCAGCTTTTAGTCAGTGCATTCAGAAGATATAGGAGGTGATCTTAGTGCAGCGAGTAGGAGTATTTGTTTGTCACTGCGGCAGTAACATTGCAGCGACAGTTGATGTAAAAAAAGTAGCGGAAATGGCTATGATGGAGCCAGGCGTTGTTCATGCAGAAGATTACCAGTATATGTGTTCTGAGGCAGGACAGGCCCTGATTGCAAAAGCGATCCAGGAAAAGAATCTGACAGGAATTGTTGTCTGTTCCTGTTCTCCGCGTATGCATGAGGCAACATTCAGAAAAGCGGCAGAACGTGCAGGAATCAATCCATACATGGTAGAAATCGCAAACATCCGTGAGCATTGTTCCTGGATTCATAAAGATGTGGAAGAGGCAACCAAAAAAGCAGTCGTACTTATGAGAGCTGCCGTTGCGAAAGTAAATTTAAATACACCTTTGAAACCGGGTGAGAGCCGTGTTACCAAGCGAGCACTTGTGATCGGAGGTGGTATTGCAGGTATTCAGACAGCACTGGATATCGCAGATGCAGGATATGAAGTAGATATCGTAGAAAAGACACCGAGTATCGGAGGAAGAATGTCCCAGCTTGATAAGACATTTCCGACTCTGGACTGTTCTGCATGTATCCTGACACCTAAGATGGTAGAGGCCGCGGCCCATGAAAAGATTACGATCTATACATACAGTGAGGTAGAAAAAGTGTCAGGTTTTGTGGGTGATTTTACCGTAGACATCCGCAAAAAAGCGAGACATGTTGATATGGACAAATGTACCGGATGCGGAGTCTGTCAGGAAAAATGTCCGTCTAAGAAAGCTCCAAGCGAGTTCAACCGTGGATTAAATACAAGAAGTGCTATTTACACACCATTTGCACAGGCAATCCCGAATGTGCCAGTCATTGACTGTGATAACTGTATTAAGTTCCAGACAGGAAAATGCGGAATCTGCTCCAAGGTCTGCCAAGCAGGAGCGATAGATTATGATCAGAAAGATGAGATCGTTACAGAGAAATACGGTGCAATCGTTGTGGCAACAGGATTTGATACGATTAAATTAGATGACTATGACGAATATGCATACAATCAGAGCAAAGATGTCATCACTTCTCTGGAGCTTGAGCGTGTAATGAACGCAGCAGGACCTACAAAAGGACATCTTGAGAGACTTTCTGATGGAAAGGCTCCGAAAGAAATGGTATTCATTCAGTGTGTGGGAAGCCGGTGTGCTGACAACAGAGGAAAGAGCTACTGTTCTAAGATCTGTTGTATGTATACCG